>JAFSFK010000009.1 GCA_017435245.1 Oscillospiraceae bacterium
AGCAATGGTGAACAGGGCGGAAACCGGCACCATAATGCCCACAGTGCCGGAGTTAAGTGCCGGGACGTAAATGAACAGGATCAGCATCAGAATCACAGGTGCCACAGCCAGCTTCCAGTTCTTGGAGACGAATGCCACACCCAGACCGCCAAACAGAGCGGGCAGGATCTGATCAAAGGCAGGCTGCAGTGCTTCTGCAGACAGGATGGGGGTCAGCGGCACGATGAGGATCACACCGATGATGATAATGATCGTGGTGACGATGCTGGAGGTGGCGATGGCAATGGTAGAGATGACCTCACCTTCCTCAGAGTTGGCACCGACTTCATTTTGTTCCAAAGCGCTCAGAGCACAGGGCAGCTTCAAATTGGAGATGTTGCCGGTGACGAAGCTTAAGTAAGAACCGCCGGCACCCAGCATAGGCACATAAGTAACGGTTTCAATGATACCCACAGCCCAGTACATAGGGGCAGTGGCGATCAGGCCCATCAGCAGACCCTTCCAGTCGGGAGCAACGCCCCAAATAAGTGCCACGGCAACGGGGAAGGCCATCAAAAGGATCATCACGCCGATGTTCCAGATCCGTCCGTCACGGTGGACACTATCCATATAGCTAAGATTCTTTTTCATATCAATACCTCCTTAGCTAAGCCATCCGGTGATGGGAATGGCAGCTGCCATACCCAGAACCAGACTGATGGGCAGGGCGTATTCGCTGAGCCACTTCAGCTTGGGCTTGCGCATTAAAAGACCGCAGATCACCATGATCAGAGCAGACACACCCATCACACACACCGGGATCAGACCGGAGGTGGCGGAAACCGCAACTTCCTCTTTTACACCGTCCACAGTGATGGTAGCGAAACGGGAGCTTTCATCCCACAGCCGGGATACATCGCAGAACACAAAACCCAGAAAAGCAGAGATCATTCCGATAAACAGGGAATTCTGGAAGGTATCTGCCCACTTGGCATCCCGGTTGGCAAGATTGCTCATACCGTTCTGCAGCTTTTTGCCGATGACAGGCACCAGCCAGATGCCCACCATAATGCTGATGGTCATTACCAGCAGGACATTGAGGTACTGCTGAGAGGTAAGAGGTTCGGCAGAACCCAGGCTCTGACCGATGGCAGACAGGGCGTTGTTGGCGGCGATGGTCTCATAGCTCATTGAGCCTACCACACTCAGCCGCAGCCAGGGCAGGGCAATGCCCAGTTTTCTGCTAAGGGTAATGACGCTGATGACGATAGCCACCGCCGGAGCGATGGTAAAGACAGCGGCGGAAATGATGGTCTTTTTGACCTTCTTCATATCCATGCCCAGAGCCTTGCTGCGGCGGTAAGCCTTTACAAGGAAGAAAACTGACTGAGCCAAGACAACAGCCACGAGAATACCTGCCATTATAAACAGCAGGGGATGGTTGACTTGAAATTCCATAAATCTACCTCCATTTTGTAGGATGTACGAATTATACCATATGTCAAATGCCAAAACAAGACAAATTCCGATTTATCGAGTTGTTTGCGCACCGCACCCAAAGGCTCCCCTGTGTAAGGGGAGCTGTCAAAAATCTGTGATTTTTGACTGAGGGGTTGCTGGAAAATCTAGCAATCACGCACATTTTCATGATTATACTTATCCTAACAACCCCTCCGACCTCGCTTACGCTCGGCCACCTCCCCTTACACAGGGGAGGCTTTGACTGCTCGATAAACTGGAATTTGATCGTTTTTCTCCTAAAAACGAAAGTTTGTCATGGACGGACAGCAATTTCTGTGAAACACTTGGTCAAAAGATACAAAAATACCGATAAAATGCAATCGATATTTAGATACTGAATATGTTGACATTTTATAAACTCGGTGCTAATATATCGATAGAATCAAATCGATAAACCGATAATGAAAAGGAAAGGTGATTACTATGACGAAGCAGTACGCTCCCGTTACCACGACTGAGGAACTGAACCAGGCCCTTGTGCGTGTCCGAGCCGCTCAGGCCAAATTTGCCACCTACACTCAGGAGCAGGTGGATGCTATTTTCCTGGCTGCTGCAACGGCTGCAAACCGTGCCCGGATCCCCCTTGCCAAGCTGGCGGTGTCTGAGACCGGTATGGGCGTTGTTGAGGATAAGGTCATTAAGAATCACTATGCATCGGAATACATTTACAATGCCTACAAGCACGAAAAGACCTGCGGTGTGCTGGAGGATGATCCTTCCTTCGGCATCCAGAAGATCGCAGAGCCCATTGGTGTAGTGGCAGCGGTGATCCCCACTACCAACCCCACCGCAACGGCGATCTTTAAGACGCTTATTTGCCTGAAGACCCGCAATGGCATCATCATCAGCCCCCATCCCAGAGCCAAAGGCTGTACCATCGAAGCAGCCCGGATCGTTCTGGAAGCGGCGGTGGAAGCGGGCGCTCCTGAGGATATCATCGCCTGGATCGATAAGCCCTCTCTGGAGCTGACGGCACAGGTCATGTCCAGCGCCGATCTGACTCTGGCAACCGGTGGTCCCGGCATGGTCCATTCGGCTTATTCTTCCGGTAAGCCCGCCCTGGGCGTGGGCGCCGGTAACGTGCCTGCCATCATCGACGACAGCGCCGATATTCTGATGGCGGTCTCCTCCATTATTCACTCCAAGACCTTCGATAACGGTATGATCTGTGCTTCCGAGCAGTCTGTCATCGTCCTGGATAAGGTCTATGACGCCGTCCGTGAGGAATTTGCCAACCGTGGCTGCTATTTCCTCAATGAGGAAGAAAAGGATAAGCTTCGTGCAACTATTTTGGTAAACGGCAATCTCAATTCCAAGATCGTAGGCCAGAGCGCCGTGACTATTGCAGGTCTTGCGGGTATTGAAGTTCCCGAAAACACCAAGATCCTCATCGGCGAAGTGGAGTCTGTGGATATCTCCGAGCCCTTCGCTCATGAAAAGCTCTCTCCTGTGCTGGCAATGTACCGCACCGATTCCTTTGAAGATGCCCTTGACAAGGCCCAGCGCCTGCTGGAGGACGGCGGCTACGGCCATACCGCTGCGGTGTATTTGAGCACCCGTACCGCTACCGATAAGCTGGAGGCCTTCTCCCAGCGGATGAAGGCAGGCCGAATCCTGGTGAATACCCCCTCTGCCCAGGGCGGCATCGGTGATCTGTATAACTTCCGGCTGACCCCCTCTCTGACACTGGGCTGCGGCAGCTGGGGCGGTAACTCCGTGTCCGAGAACGTGGGCGTGCGCCACTTGATGAACGTAAAGACAGTTGCAAGACGGAGGGAGAATATGCTGTGGTTCCGTGCACCTGAAAAGGTTTACTTTAAGAAGGGCTGCCTGCCTGTGGCTCTGGAGGAGTTGGCAGGAAAGAAGAAGGCCTTCATCGTTACCGATACCTTCCTGTACCAGAACGGCTATACCAAACCTGTGGAAGATAAGCTGGACGCTATGGGTATCACCCACACCGCATTCTACAATGTGGCCCCCGATCCCACACTGGCTTGTGCAAGAGAGGGTGCGGAGGCAATGCGTTCCTTCCAGCCGGATCTGATCATCGCCATCGGCGGCGGCTCTGCCATGGATGCCGGCAAGATCATGTGGGTGCTCTATGAGCATCCCGATGCCGACTTCCAGGATATGGCAATGCGCTTTGTAGACATCCGTAAGAGAGTTTACGGCTTCCCCAAGATGGGCGAAAAGGCATACTTTGTGGCAGTTCCCACCTCCGCCGGTACCGGCTCCGAGGTGACTCCCTTCGCCGTCATCACCGATGAAAAGACCGGCGTCAAGTATCCTCTTGCCGACTATGAGCTGATGCCCAAAATGGCCATCGTGGACGCTGATATGATGATGGATGCTCCCAAGGGTCTGACCGCCGCCTCCGGTATCGATGCTGTGACCCACGCTCTGGAAGCTTACGCATCCATGCTGGCTACCGACTATACCGACGGCCTTGCCCTGCGCAGCCTCAAGCTGGTGTTCGAGAATCTACCCAAGTGCTATGACAACGGCCCTTACGAGCCCCGTGCCCGTGAGAATATGGCAAATGCCGCAACCATGGCAGGTATGGCCTTCGCCAATGCCTTCCTGGGCATCTGCCACTCCATGGCACACAAGCTGGGTGCCTTCCATCACCTGCCCCACGGCGTTGCCAACGCATTGCTCATTACCCAGGTTCTGCGGTTCAACGCATCCGAGGTTCCTGTGAAAATGGGTACCTTCTCCCAGTATGACCATCCCCATACTCTGGAGCGGTACGCCGAAGTGGCTGACTACCTGCGTCTGCCCGGCAACACCGATGAAGAGAAGCTGGAGAGCCTCATCAATGCTATTGAAGAGCTGAAAGCCAGAGTTGGCATTAAAAAGACCATTAAGGAATATGGCGTGGATGAAGCTGAGTTCCTTGCCAATCTGGATGAGATGGTGGAGCAGGCCTTTGATGACCAGTGCACCGGCGCAAATCCCCGCTACCCCTTGATGAGCGAACTGAAGCAGATGTACCTGAACGCCTACTACGGCAACTAATCATAATTAAAACACAACCGCAGCACCGAAAATTCGGTGCTGCGGTTAACTGTTATGGAAATTGAAATTTCGTGGATAGTTTCAAAGTTACACATTCCACCGATTGCCGATATATCTTCCAGGATTGTTAAAGTTTATAACTTTGGCATAGTTTCCTACAGCGGTTGCGTTATCTGGAATATCTTTTGTAACCACGCTGCCTGCGCCGATAGTAACATTGTTGCCTATTGATACATTCTTCACGATACAAACATTAGGGCCGATGTAAGTATTATCTCCTATAATTGCGGCTTGACCATGGTTACTGCCAATTGTTAAAAACTGAGACAGATTGCAATTATTACCGATTACTGCAGTTGGATTTACAATGATTGGACCACCGTGTCCAATATATAAACCATATCCAACCTTTGTTTGTCGAGGTAATTGAATCGTATGTTTTGCTCGATTGATTTTCCATAAGAATAGACCCGCAATTTTGGCGAGGCCTGTACAATGACATAGCCTGAAAGCATACTGAAATCTAAATGTACGATTCGTAAGATAGGCTTTGATAAATGTAAATGTATCGTACTTGCCATAATATCGCATCAAATCGCTTTTGATGTAATTGTTCATTAAGATTTTCTCCTTTGTCAAATTTAAGTTTATCTGTTAACTTGCGAGAAAGTAACGATTATTCGGAGGTCATATCTTTAATAACCTCACCGGCGATGATCAGTCCGGCGACGGAGGGAACAAAAGCCACACTGCCGGGAAGTGCCCGGCGGCCCTCCGGCAGTTCTTCGTCCGTAAGGGCGCTGGGGTCGGAGGGGACGGGGTCTTCCGTGGAGTAGAGGACTTTCAAGTGCTGGATGCCCCGTTTGGCACATTCCTTGCGCATGATCCGGGCAAGGGGGCAGACGGAGGTTTTGGAGATGTCGGCTATCTGGAAACGGGTGGGGTCCAGCTTGTTGCCGGTGCCCATAGAGCTGATGATAGGTGTGCCAGCCGCCTGTGCCGCCGTGACCAGCGCCAGCTTACCGGTGACGGTATCAATGGCATCCACCACATAATCGTATTGAGAAAAATCAAATTCATCCGCCGTATCCGGGCCGTAAAACTTTTGGATGGCATTTACCTTGATCTGTGGATTGATGGACAGGACCCGCTGCTTGGCAGCTTCTGCCTTTCCTATGCCCACAGTGTCCACTGTGGCGAGGATCTGGCGATTGATATTGGTGGGGGAGATGGTATCGTGGTCGATAAGATCCAGAGCGCCCACGCCGCTGCGGGCAAGAGCCTCCACAACATAGCCGCCAACGCCGCCCAGACCGAAGACTGCCACCCGGGCATTATTCAGTTTTTCCATAGCGTAGCTACCCAGCAGCAGCCGGGTACGGGAAAAAGGATCCATAGCAGTACTCCTTTGTGTTTATAACAATATCCTAACACGATTTTTTCAGTGTGTCAAATTCCGATATATCGAGCTGTCAATGTAGGGCGGGGCCTTGGTCCCGCCGCTCGAATTCCCGGCAATTTCACGGCGGCAGCAAGCCGCCGCCCTACAATGGCGTATGGAATTCGGTTCGATAAACCGGAATTTGGTTGTTAGGGATTGATTTTTTTGCGGCTTTCTACTATTCTATAAAGAAAATACAGAAAGGTTCTGAAAATATGTCCTCTCGGTTAAAGCAGTTGTGGCAGATATTTGCCGCATTTTTCAGGATCGGCGCATTTACCTTTGGCGGCGGTCTGGCCATGATCCCGCTGATCCAGAAAGAAGCTGTGGAAAAGCACGGATGGGTCAGTGATGATGATATCCTGGAGATCGTGGCTATTGCCGAATCCACTCCCGGCCCCATCGCTATCAATGCCGCAACCTTTGTCGGTTACCGTGCGGCAGGTGTGTTGGGCTCTGCCTTTGCTACCTTTGGTACGGTGCTGCCCTCCTTCGTGATCATTTTGCTGATCTCCTACGTGCTGCGGCAGTTCCAGCAGCTTCCTGCGGTGCAGTATGCTTTCTGGGGCATCCGTGCAGGTGTTTTGGCGATGCTGATCAAATCCCTCTATACGATGTTTAAGAAAAGTGCCAAGGGATGGCCTGCATACGTTGCGATGGCTGCGGCCTTCGTGCTGACGGCGGTGCTGGATGTGCATATCCTCATCGTGATCATCGGCTGTGCGGTCTTTGGCCTTGTAACTGCAACACTGGCCGAAAGGAGGGCGGGCAAATGATCTATCTGGAGCTGTTTTTTACTTTTCTGATGATCGGTGCTTTTACTTTCGGCGGCGGCTATGCGATGCTGCCCCTGATCCAGGAGGAAGTGGCGGCAAAAGGCTGGGTCGACGCTGCTGCCCTTGTGGATTTTGTGGCAGTCAGCGAATCCACCCCCGGACCCTTTGCCATCAATATGGCCACCTATGTGGGTGCGGAGGTAGGCGGAGTTTTCGGAGCCGTTTGTGCCACATTGGGCGTTGTGGTTCCCAGCATTGTGGTGATTTTGATCGTTGCCAAGTGCTACGATAGATTCCGCCAGAGCAAGGCGGTCAAGGGCTGTATGTCGGGCCTTAAGCCTGCGGTGGTGGGACTCATCGGCGGCGCCATCGTGTCTGTAGGTGCAACGGTGTTTTTTCCTGCCGGTTGGGCGGTCAGCGCCTTTAAGGAACTTAAGTTCTACCTGGCGGCTGTGATCTGCGGCGTGATGATGGTGCTGGCATTTAAGAAGGTCCATCCCATTATCATTATCTGCATATCTGCGGTGATCGGTATCGTAGCCGGTTATCTGGGACTACTTTGATTTTGCGGAGGTTCTCTTAGTGAGAACCTCCGTTTGCAAATGCTACTTGAAAAGAAACGGAAAATTTGTATAATATAATGTATATTGAGAAGTGTTGCCTGGGGGAGGAGCGTGCCGATTGTGTCCCAGAGTAAAAAAATATTGCGTTTATGGCTAAAAAAACGGCGGATAAGATTATCCCCCACGCAGATCATTGCACTGGCGTTTTTGGGGATCATTCTTGTGGGTATGGTTTTGCTGAGCCTGCCTGCGGCTTCCCGCAGCGGTGAATCCTGCGGAATTCGTCCGGCGCTGTTTACCGCTACCTCTGCCACTTGCGTGACAGGCCTTGTGCTGTATGATACCTGGAGCCAGTGGAGCGGATTTGGACAAGCGGTGATCATTACCCTCATTGAGCTGGGTGGTCTTGGATTTATGAGTGCCGCATCACTGGTGGTGTTCATCTTCCGCCGGAAGGTTGGGCTGAAGCAGCGGATGTTGATCGCCCAAGCGCTGAGCCTTAACGATATGGAAGGTGTTGTTCGGCTGCAGAAGTGGGTACTTCTTGGCAGCCTTGCCATTCAGCTGACCGGAGCACTGGTACTGATGCTGCGGTTTCTGCCCCAGTACGGACTAAGACAGTCGGTGATTTGGGGACTGTTTCACTCTATTTCCGCTTTCTGCAATGCCGGATTCGATATTTTCGGCTCTATCCAGCCGGGAGCCAGCTTGATGGTTTTCAATAATGACCCGGTGGTGTGCATCACGCTGATGGTGTTGATCACTGTGGGAGGACTTGGCTTCTTCGTGTGGGAGGAGCTGGCCCGGGTCCGCAGTTTTAAAAAATTCTCTGTTTATACCAAGCTGGTGCTGATCACCACGGCGGCGCTGATCCTGGGAGGCGCAGCGCTGATCCTGCTGCTGGAGTGGGACAATGCAGGAACCTTGGGGAGTATGCCATGGGGACAGAAAGTATTGAACGCTTTCTTCCAGTCTGTGACATTGCGTACGGCAGGTTTTGCTTCGGTGGACCAAGGAGCGCTTACGGATGCGGGAAAAGCGGTATCCACGGTGCTGATGCTGGTAGGCGGATCCTCCGGATCTACTGCCGGCGGTCTGAAAACGGTGACATTTATGGTGCTGCTGTTGTTTATCTGGACCCGTGCCCGGGGAAAGAACAGCGTAAATGTTTTCCGCAGATCCATTCCTGCGGACAAGGTGATCGATGCGGCGACCATTGCGTTGATTATGATCGTTCTGGCCTTTGCCGGTGCCATAGTTATCAGCGCCACCTCTCCCATCGCCTTTACGGATGCTCTGTATGAAGCGGTATCTGCCTTGGCTACAGTTGGTTTGACGGCCGGAGTAACAACCAGTTTGAGTATTCCGGCACAGTTTTTGATCATCATTTTTATGTATTTCGGACGGGTAGGCGTATTGACCATCAGCCTTGGCTTCCTGATGGGAGATAAGGCGGAAGAGCGGCTGCAGTACGCCAAGACAAATCTTTTGATTGGATAGGAGAAAGTGTATGAAATCCTATATTGTGATTGGTTTGGGCCGGTTTGGCTCTGAAGTTGCACGGCGGCTGTGTGAGTACGGCTGTGAGGTGCTGGCGATGGATACGGTCAGTGAGCTGGTGCAGCAGGTAAGCAATGAGGTCACCCACGCCGTGGTAGGCGATGCCCGGGACAAGGAGGTCCTGCGGGCACTGGACGCATCGAATTTTGATTGCGCCATTGTGGCTATCGGCGGCAGCCTGGCAGATTCTGTGCTGGCTACGATGAATTTGAAAGAATTGGGGATTCCCAAGATCGTCTGTAAAGCCCACGATGAGACCCACCGCCAGGTACTTCTGAAGCTGGGTGCGGATCAGGTTGTGATCCCGGAACAGGAGAATGCTGCCCGTTTGGCAAGAAGTCTTTCCAGCCCCAATGTGCTGGATTATATTGAGCTTTCCGATGAATACGGCATTATTGAAGTGCCGGTACCCAAGCGCTGGATCAATAAATCTCTCATTGAGCTGAATGTTCGGGCAAAGCTGGGTGTCAACATTATTGCCATCGAGCGTGACGAAAAGATCAACGTATCTCCCGGAGCGGATTACCGGCTTCTGGAGGGTGATATTCTGGTGGTTCTGGGGGATACCGATGCCCTGAACACCGTGCAGAAACTATGACCGAGCGGATATCCTCCCGTAAAAATCCTCTGCTGCAGCAGGTTCGCCGCTTGCTGACATCCCGTCGGGAGCGGGAAAATACGGGGCTTTTCGTGGCGGATGGAACCAAGCTTCTGGAGGAAGCGGTAAAATGGTGGCCGGGATTGCAAACGGTGATCCTTTCCGACGGTGTGGAGGCCCAGGTGCCGGAGGGAGTTCGCCTTGTCCGGGTGCCGGAGGACGTGATGGAGTCCATATCTCCGATGCAGACGCCTCAGGGTGCACTCTTTGTGTGCCGTTTGCCGGAGAAGCGGGAGCTTGTTCCCCAGCCGGGAATGCTCCTGCTGGACGGGATCCAGGATCCGGGCAACTTAGGTACGATCCTGCGTACCGCAGATGCGCTGGATGTTCCTGTTATATTGCTCGATGGCTGCGCTGATCCTTACAGCCATAAGGTTGTTCGTGCCAGTATGGGTGCGGTGTTCCGCCAAGTGCCGGTGCAGGCAAGCTGGCAGGAAGCGGTAAAGGCTTGTGCTGATGCTGGCATCCGGGTGGCGGTAACGGCCCTTTCTGACCGGGCAGAGGATCTGCGCCGTGCCCGGCTGAATGAGGTGGCGGTGGTCATCGGAAGCGAGGGACAAGGCGTCCGCAGGGAACTGCTGGAGGCGGCACAGGCGGAACTGATCATCCCTATGAACGAGCGGTGTGAATCCCTTAATGCCGCAATTGCCGCAGCCATTGTGATGTGGCAGATGAAACAGATCACGTAGAGAAAGACGGTGAGAAAATGCTGATACACTGGATTTGGTTTGCGCAGCTGAAAAAGATATCCTGCGCCCAGAAATGGCAGATGCTTCAGCATTTTTCCGACCCGGAGGAGATTTATCACAGCGACGAAACGGCGCTGAAGGAAATTGGATTTCTTTCAGCAGACGCTTTGGCAGTCCTGGAGGAGAAGGACCTGACCGAGGCGCTGCAGATCCTGCAGGAATGTGAGGACAAGGGGATCCATCTTTTGACCATTGCGGATGATGCCTATCCCCGCCGTTTGCGGAACACCTTTGATCCGCCGATGGTTTTGTATTTCCGGGGTAAACTTCCGGATTGGAATGATACTCCTGTCATCGGGATCGTTGGCACCCGAAAGGCAACTGCTTACGGCTGCAACACTGCCCGACAGTTTGGTGCCCAGATCGCAGCCTGCGGCGCACTGGTGGTGTCCGGTGCGGCTGATGGAGTCGATGCGATGGCAATGTATGGCGCATTGGATGTGGGGAAACCTGTTGTAGGTGTGCTGGGCTGCGGTGTGGATGTGGTATATCCCAAGAAGAATCAACAGCTGTTTGACCTCACGGCGGCCAATGGATGCCTGATCTCAGAGTATCCTCCCAGAACACCGGGAAATGCCTGGCATTTCCCTCAGCGAAACCGGATCATCAGCGGTATCAGCAACGGTCTTTTGGTGGTGGAAGCACCCAAAAAGAGCGGTGCACTGATCACAGTGGAGCGTGCGCTGGAACAGGGTCGGGATGTGTATGCGGTCCCGGGACCTGTGGATAATCCCTTTTGCGAGGGCAGCAATGCACTGCTGCAGGACCGGGCGTCGGCAGCTCTTTCCGGCTGGAATGTGGTGAAGGAGTATGATGCCCTTTACCCTGGCCGGCTGAAGAATGCAGCTGTGCTCCAGCCCCCTTTAAGGGTAGCGCAGGAGCCGGAGATCCCTGTGATCTCCAAAGGGAAAAGTCCGGCACCAGACAAAAAATCCATTGACAACCGGGATAAATCCACTTATAGTGTTGTAAATAAACCAGCACCTGCTCTGACACAGGAGGAGCAGGGTGTTTTGGCGCAGATCGGCATGGAGCCTGTGCTCGTAGATGAGCTGGTGGATCGGCTGGGTCTAAGCGCCGGAGCCGTTAAGGCCGTTCTCACAAAATTGGCCATCAAGGGACTGACAAAGAATCATCCCGGCGGCCGTGTATCACGCAAATAATCATTACCGGAGGAAACTATGGCAAGCGCATCCAATCTTGTAATCGTGGAGTCGCCGTCCAAGGCGAAGACCATTGGTAAGTATCTTGGACCGGAGTATACCGTAAAGGCCAGTATGGGCCATCTGCGGGATCTGCCCAAGAGCACCATGGGTGTGGATATTGAGAAAAATTTTGAGCCGGAGTATATCCCCTTGGAGAGCAAGGCAGAGCTGATCGGTGAACTGCGGAAGATGGCAAAGAAGGCTGACCGTGTCTATCTGGCAACGGACCCTGACCGGGAGGGCGAAGCCATCTCCTGGCACTTAAAGGAGCTTTTGGAACTGCCGGACAGCAAGGCATTCCGGGTGACCTTCAACGAGATCACCCAGCGGGTTGTGCGGGAGTCCATCGAAAACCCCAGAGCCATCGACTACTGCCTGGTGGATGCCCAGCAGGCCCGCCGGATCCTGGACCGGATCGTGGGCTACCAGCTGTCTCCGCTGCTGTGGAAGAAGGTGCGAAGAGGCCTGTCCGCCGGCCGTGTCCAGTCTGTGGCTACCCGTATGGTGGTGGACCGGGAGAATGAGATCCGTGCCTTTGTTCCCAAGGAGTATTGGTCCCTGGAGGTCCTGCTGAATCTGCAGGATAAATCCGGCAGCTTTAAAGCCCACTATCACGGCGATACCAAGAAGCGGGAACTGGAAAATGAAGATCAGGTGGATGCTGTTATCCGGGACATTACCGGAAAGGTATTTACCGTGGCAGGGGTGAAGCGGGCAGATAAGAAGCGCACCGCAGCACCTCCCTTTACCACGTCCACACTGCAGCAGGAGGCTTCCCGGAAACTGAATATGACTCCCAAGCGCACCATGGCCATTGCCCAGCAGCTGTATGAAGGCGTGGACGTGGAAGGAGAAGGTACGTTAGGTTTGATCACCTATATGCGTACCGACTCTCTGCGGATTTCTAACGAAGCGATGGATGCGGCAGCGGATTTTATTATGAACCGTTATGGCAAGCAGTATTATTACGGCAAGCATCACGTATTTAAGACAAAATCCACTGCTCAGGATGCCCACGAAGCCATCCGTCCCACCCACGTGGAGCTGGACCCCGAGCGTATCCAGAGCAGTCTGACCCGGGAGCAGTACCGGCTGTATAAGCTGATCTGGAGCCGTTTCCTGGCCTCCCAGATGGCCAATGCGGTGTATGATACCGTGGCCATTGATACGGTCTGTGAAGGCCATACCTTCCGCAGCACCCATCAGAGCGTAAAGTTCTCCGGCTTCCTGGCGGTTTACGAGGAAGGCCGGGATGATGAGGCGGAAGAAGCAGGAGCAGCATTGCCGGAGCTCAATGAGGGCGATCAGGCGCTGTGTACCGATATTAAAAAGGAACAGCACTTTACCCAGCCTCCTGCCCGGTACACCGAGGCAACGCTGGTCAAGGCGATGGAAGAAAAGGGCGTCGGCCGTCCTTCTACCTACGCTGCAACCGTGTCCATCATTCAGGACCGGGAGTATGTGAACAAGGTGGATAAGCGTTTGGCACCCACGGCTTTGGGCGAGGTGGTCACCGGCCTGATGCTGGAGCGGTTCCAGGACATCATTGATGTGGAATTCACCGCCAATATGGAGACCCGTCTGGATGATGTGGAAGCCGGTAAGCAGCCCTGGAAGGAACTGCTGGCAGAGTTCTATAAGGATTTCCATCAGGAAATGGTGGATGCGGAGGCTGCCCTGGAGGGTACCCGCCTGAAGGTTCCGGATGAGGTCACCGAGGAAATTTGCGAGGTCTGCGGGCGCAATATGGTAGTGAAGATCGGCAGATTCGGCAAGTTCCTGGCGTGTCCCGGCTTCCCGGAGTGCAAGAATACCAAGCCCATCGTGGAAAAAATGCCCGGCCGCTGCCCCAAGTGCGGCTCTACCATCCTAAAGCGTAAGTCCAAGCGGGGATACGCCTATTACGGCTGTGAGCGTGGCGCTGAGTGCGGCTTTATGACCTGGGATGTGCCCACGGCGGAGGATTGCCCCAAGTGCGGTCAGACTATGTTCAAAAAGTCCGGCAGAGGCCGTAATAAGCCCTTCTGTATCAACGAAAGCTGTGAAAACTTCCTGCCCGAAGACAAGCGGGGCTATTATAAGAAAAAGACGGAAGAGGCTGAGCAGGCAGAGGAAAAACCTGCCAAGAAGACCGCCTCTAAAAAGACTGCTGCAAAAAAGACAGCAACCAAGAAAAAGAGTAAGGAGTCCTGATGATGGCAACTGTAAAAGTGATCGGAGCAGGCCTTGCCGGTTCTGAGGCTGCCTGGCAGCTGGCGCAGCGTGGAGTACAGGTGGAGCTGTACGAAATGAAGCCCCAGAAAAAATCTCCTGCCCACCATACCGATACCTTTGCAGAGCTGGTTTGCTCCAATTCTCTGCGGGGCGACCGTCTGGAGAATGCGGTGGGCCTTCTGAAGGAAGAGCTGCGCCGTCTGGACAGTGTGATCATTTCCAGTGCCGATGCCACCCGAGTAGAGGCTGGCGGCTGTCTGGCGGTGGACCGCCAGGGCTTTTCCGACCTGGTGACCGAGAGGATCCGCAACCACCCTAATATCACTGTTATTTCCGGGGAAATAACGGAAGTGCCTGAAGGGCCGGTGATCATTGCAACCGGTCCTTTGACCTCCGATGCCCTGTCTGATGCCATCGGTAAGTACTTTGGCAGCGATTATCTGCATTTCTTCGATGCGGCAGCACCGCTGGTCACGGCAGAGTCCGTGGATATGGAGCTTGCGTGGTGGCAGAGCCGTTATGATCGTGGCACGGCGGACTATATCAACTGTGCAATGAACAAGGAAGAGTATGATGCTTTCCTCAATGAGCTGGTAAACGCCGAAGAGGCGGAAGTCCACGGATTTGAAGATAACCGGGTCTTTGAGGGCTGTATGCCTGTGGAAGTTATGGCTCGCCGGGGATATGATACCCTGCGCTATGGCCCGCTGAAGCCTGTGGGACTTACTGACCCCAGAACCGGCAAGGAGCCGTATGCCGTTGTCCAGCTGCGGCAGGATAACGCTGCCAAGAGCGTATATAATCTGGTGGGGTTCCAGACCCATTTGAAGTTCGGTGAGCAGAAGCGGGTATTTACGATGATCCCGGCGCTGCGCAATGCCGAGTTTGTCCGTTACGGTGTGATGCACCAGAATACTTTCCTCCAGAGCCCCAAGCTGCTGGACCGATACTACGCTGATCGGCGGAATCCTCTGGTTGCTTTTGCCGGCCAGATGACCGGCGTGGAAGGTTATGTGGAAAGTGCCGCCTCCGGCTATCTGGCGGCGGTGGCGATGGCTGCCAAGGTGCAGGGCAGGGAACTGCCTGACTTCCCCAAGGAAACCGCCATCGGTGCCCTGGGCCTTTACATCAGTGACGAGCGGATCGAGAATTTCCAGCCTATGAATATCAACTTCAGCATTATTTCCGGTCTGGAACAGCGCATCCGCAAAAAGGCAGAGAAAAATCTCGCCATTGCCAACCGTTCCCTGGCCATCATCGATGAGCTGAAAGAAAAGGGTATCTAAAAACCTAGGGCGGGGGGTTGCTCCTGCCGGCCATACGGATATTGGCAGACAATCGATAGAAAGAAGTGTGTATGCTATGAGAATCATTCTGGATGCAATGGGCGGCGACAATGCCCCGCAGGCTCCCGTTTTGGGTGCGCTGCAGGCTGCCCGGGATTTTGGCGCTCAGATCACCCTGGTGGGACAGGGGGAAAAGATCCTGACGGTGCTGCGTGAAAACAACATTGCCGACCTTCCCGACGGCGTGGAGATCGCCAATGCCGAAGAAGTGGTGGATATGCACGATGATCCTGCCAATGTGATTCGGAAAAAAAAGAATTCTTCCATGGTCATCGGCTTGCGGATGCTCTCTGAGGGACAGGGCGATGCCTTTATTTCCGCCGGCAGCACCGGTGCGCTGCTTTCCGGCGCCACGCTGATCGTCAAGCGGGTCAAGGGGATTCGCCGTGCGGCAATGGGCCCTGCGATGCCCAACAAGGCAGGCGGCAAGACTGTCATTTTGGACTGTGGTGCCAATGCTGAGTGTACACCGGAGTTTTTGCTCCAGTTTGGCTTGGTGGGAAGCCTCTATGCCAAGAAGTACTTAGGTATTAAAAATCCCAGAGTTGGTCTTTTAAATATCGGTGCCGAGGACAGCAAGGGTACGCCCCTGCAGAAAGAGGCTTATGCGCTGCTGACCCAGGCCCACGAAAAGGGACTTTTGAACTTCACAGGCAATGTGGAAGCCCGGTATGTGCCTCTGGGTGAAGTGGATGTGGTGGTGTGTGACGGATTCTCCGGCAACGTGCTGCTCAAGTCCATTGAAGGCACCGCTATGTTTATGGGCAGCTTGATGAAGCACAAGATCTTTAAGAGAAACATCTTCTCAATGCTGGGTTATCTGTTCTGCAAGCCCGGTGTGGATGAAGTAATGAAGATGCTGGATTCTGAGGAGATCGGCGGCACCCAGTTCCTGGGTATCAAGAAGCCGGTCATCAAGGCCCACGGCTCCTCCGGTGAGCGTGCTTTCCGCAATGCGGTAAAGCAGGCGATGGATGCGGCAAATAATGATTTTTCCCTAGAGCTGGAGCAGCAGCTTCAGGTGTTGAACGAAAAGGAGAACTCTGATGATTAAGGATCTGGAGGCAGCCATTGGCTACCGTTTTTCCAATATCACACTGCTGCAGAATGCACTGACCCATTCTTCCTATGCCAACGAGCGTTGGCACGACAGCCTGAAAAGCAACGAGCGGCTGGAGTTTTTGGGGGATTCCATTCTGGGAATGATCGTGGCAGAGCATCTTTATAAGCAGTTTCCGGACCGTCCGGAGGGTGAGCTGACCCGGATGCGTGCGGATATGGTTTGTGAAACCAGTTTGGCGGTCATTGCCGAAAAGCTGGACCTGGGTAAGCATCTGCTGCTGGGTCACGGCGAGGAGCAGGGCGGCGGCAGGACCCGGGCATCTACATTGGCGGATGCGGTGGAGTCTGTGATCGCAGCTTGCTTCTTGGATGGCGGTATGAGCGCCGCAGAGCGTTTTATCCGACAGTTTGTGCTGTGCAATGCAGGTGTTGGCAAGCTCCAGAACGCAGACTACAAGACTGCTCTGCAGGAGCTGGTGCAGCAAAAAAAGAATCAGGTCCTCACCTATACCCTGGCAGGAGAGTCCGGTCCTGACCACGATAAACAGTTTTTTGTGGAAGTGGCGCTGAACGGAGAAAAGATCGGCGAGGGCAGCGGTTCCAGCAAAAAGCGGGCAGAGCAGTCTGCCGCCCAGCAGGCATTTGAAATGCTCACAGAAAAATAATCAACCGGCGTGTCATTTGACACGCCGGTTCTGCTTTGCAATTGGAGTCCGTACATACGGATGCGATAAATTAACAGTTGCACCTTTGGTGCTGATTTGCTATAATGAATCAAATAATAGGGTAATATGGGTTTGCATACCCATTTTGTAGGAGGCGGTTAAGGATGAATAAAAAGCTTGGCAGACTTCTCAATCCCTCAATGGGAGCGTATTTTGTTGTATTGATCGCATTTTCCGTGGCAGCGGCACTGCTGCAGTATTTTATTCTGGCAGGTGCCACGCTGGTGGTTACGGCAGGCGTGTTTACCCTGTATATAGTGCTGCGTGCCCGCCGCCGCAGAGAACTCAAGAACTATCTGGAAAACCATCTCAATGAACTGGAGCAGGGGACAGCGGTGGCACCCTTCCCCATGGTGGCTGTGCGGATGTCCGACAGTATGATCGTATACGCCAATGATCCCTTTATTCATCTGACCGGTTTTTCTGACAGATCCAAGGAACGGCAGATCCAGCAGTATCTGCCCGAATTCGGCTTGGACTGGCTGTCCTCCGGCAAGTCAGAGTATCCCTACGACGTGACGATTGATAAGCGCCGTTACCGGATCTACGGTACCACCATCCAGGCGGATGATCCCCAGCAGACCTGGCTGGGCGTGCTGTATTTTACAGATTTGACAGAGCTCTACCAGATCCGGGATGAGTATATCCGTTCCCGTCCGGTGGTTTCCATCATTCTGGTAGACAACTATGAGGAGCTGACCAAGAACCTGTCGGAAGGTGCTACCTCTGCTATGAATGCCCGGCTCAATGAGACCATCACCAACTGGACAGAGGGCTATCACGGCCTGCTGCGCCGTATGGAGCGCAACCGTTTCCTCTTCATTTTTGAAAAGAAAGACCTGAAGCAGGCCATTGGTGATAAATTCTCCCTGCTGGAGGATATCCACGAGATCACCAGCCCCTCCGGCGTAGCGGCATCCATCTCCTTTGGTATCGGCGTGGATGCAGAGACCTTTGAGGAGGCATATGATTTTGCATCCCTGTCCATTGAGATGGCGCTGAGCCGTGGCGGTGACCAGGCGGTGATCAAGGACCGGGTGAATTTTGAGTTCTATGGCGGACGTACCCGGGAGTCCGAGCACCGCAGCAAGGTCCGTTCCCGTGTGACTGCCAATTCCTTGATGGAGCTCATCGGGCAGTCGAGCGAGGTCTTCATTATGGGCCACAAGAATGCGGACCTGGATGCGCTGGGTGCGGCGATGGGTATCGCCTGCCTGTGCAGAAAGAAAAACAAACCCTTTGCCATCGTTCTGGACCTGCAGCGCAATGCGGCGGAAAAGCTGATCGAGGAGATCCAGCAGGTGCCGGAATATAAGAATGCGTTTATCTCCGGCCAAGAGGCATTGCTGCGGTGCGATAATCGCTCTACTCTGGTCGTGGTGGATACCAACCGTCCTGACCAAGTGGAGAATAAACATCTTTTGGAGGCGGTTCCCAAGGTCTGTGTGGTGGATCATCACCGCAGAGCGGCGGATTATATCAAGCCTGTGGTTGTAAATCTCCATGAGCCCTATGCCTCCTCTGCTGCGGAACTGGTGACAGAGCTGCTTGAGTACGCAGTGGAAAAGAAGGACGTGCTGCCCATTGAGGCCAAGTCCTTGATGGCAGGTATTTTCCTGGACACCAAGAGCTTTAACGTCCGTACCGGCGAGCGTACCTTTGAGGCGGCGGCCTTCCTGCGCCAGCTGGGTGCGGATACGGTGGAGGTCAAAAAGCTGCTGCAGAACGATTTCCAGGATACCATCGCCAAGCATCAGATCATTAAATCCGCCCGGTTGTACCGCCAGGATCTGGCCATTGCGGCACTCAATTCCGCAACCTCCCGGACGCTGGCTGCCCAGGCGGCAGATGAGCTTTTGAATATTTCCGGTATTACGGCCTCCTTTGTGCTGTACCCGGATGGTGATCAGGTGGTCATATCTGCCCGTTCTATCGGTGATGCCAATGTGCAGATGATTCTGGAGCCTTTGGGCGGCGGCGGAAATACCGCAACCGCAGGTGCCCAGATCAAGGACAGTACCGTCAAGGATGTGCTGGACCGCCTGGTGGATTCTATTGACAGATTTTATGAATTGTAAGGAGAAGATATTATGAAGGTTATTTTGCTGCAGGATGTAAAAGGTAAGGGCAAGAAGGGTCAGATGATCGAGGTCTCTGACGGCTATGCCAGAAACTATATGCTGCCCCGGAAGATCGCCGTGGAGGCAACTGCCGATGCGGTGAACACGATGCGTATGAACGACAAGGCGGCTGCCGAAAAGGCTGCCAAGGAGCGTGCTGAGGCTCTGGAAATTTCCAAGAAGCTGCGCCAGATGACTCTGGTGGTCACCGCTAAGGGCGGCGGCGCAGGCAGACTCTTTGGCTCTGTTACCAACCAGGAGATCGCCGATGCCCTGGCAAAGAATAGCGGTATTAAGCTGGATAAGCGCAAGATCGTTATCTCTGACCCCATCAAGAACGTCGGTACCTACACCGTCCAGTGCAAGCTGGGCTATGAGATCACTGCGCCTCTGAGCGTGAAGATCGAGGAAGCCTGACATATAGATTCCGGTTTGCCGAGCAGTTGGATAGAACCTGTAGGGGCGGATATTATCCGCCCGGTGGTTTTGCAAAACAAAACCATATCGCCGAAGGCGATCATATATGATTTCCTTCGGAAATCCCAATAATTTGCACACAAATTATTGGGCGGGCGATTGATAATCGCCCCTACAATTCTTATCGAAAACTGCTCGACAAACCGGAATTTGGAAAACAGATTATGGAAAAAGGGGAGAAAGTATGGACGAAGAATTGCTGAGTAAGCAGGCGCCGCAATCGCTGGAGGCGGAGCAGGCCCTTTTGGGCTCTATTCTCATTGACAGCCGGTGCGTCACCGATGTGATCGGCTTGGTGCAGGCGGAGGATTTTTATCTGAAGCAGAACCGGCAGATCTTTGAGGCTGTGTACACCATGTTCAATTTCTCCCAGACCATCGATCCGGTGACGGTGCTGGAGAAGCTGCGGGAGCTGGGGTATTACCAGGATAACACCCGGGACTACATTATGCAGCTGATGCAGATCACTCCCACCGCAGCCAATGCGGTACGCTACGCAAATATCGTCCGGGAAAAGGCGATGCTTCGTGGCTTGGGGGATGCATCCACCGAGATCTCTGAGATGGTCTATTCCCAGAAGGGAACCCCTTCCCAGATCCTGGAGGTTGCGGAGAAGAAGATCTATGCCCTGCGTAAGGGAGAGCGTACCGAGACCCTGGAGCATATCGGCGTGACGCTGCACCGGGTCTTTGATAACCTGACGGAACTGAGCATGTCCGATTCCGCCATTCCCGGATTGTCTACGGGTATGCGGGACCTGGACAAACAGATCAACGGTCTGAATAAGTCTGATCTGGTACTGCTGGCTGCCCGTCCGGCAATGGGTAAGACTGCTTTCGCCCTGAATGTGGGATTGAATGTGGCGAAAAAATATGATAAGACCGTGGCTATGTTCTCCCTGGAAATGTCCCGGGAGCAGCTGGCAATGCGTCTGTTATCCATCGAAAGCTTCGTCGATGGCAATAAGCTGGTGACCGGTAAGCTTTCCGAAGAGGAGTGGAGCAAGATCAGCATGGCCGCCGGTGCCCTCAGCCAGACGGATATCCGTGTGGACGACAATCCTGCTATCACTGTGGCGGAGATGAATGCCAAGTGCCGCCGGGTGGAGAATCTGGGCCTTGTGATCATTGACTACCTGCAGCTGATGAACGGTTCCGGCTACGGCAAGGGCGGCGACAGCCGTGTTAACGTGGTCAGTGAGATCTCCCGAAGCCTGAAAATTATGGCAAAGGAACTCAATGTCCCTGTGGTGTGTCTGAGCCAGCTGTCCCGTGGTCCGGAAAGCCGTCCCAACAAGCGGCCTATGCTTTCTGACCTCCGGGAATCCGGTGCTATTGAGCAGGATGCGGATGCGGTCCTGTTTTTGTACCGTGACGAATACTATAATGAAAATTCCGAGGATAAGGGAATTGCGGAGTGTATCGTAGCCAAGAACCGCCACGGCGAAGTGGGTACGGTGAAACTGCAGTGGATTCCCCAATATCAGACCTTTGCCGATCGGGAGTGGAAGCATGCTGAATAAGCTTTGCGCCTTTGCCCGGCGATATGATATGCTTTTGCCCGGAGAAGAAGTGGTTTGCGCCGTTTCAGGCGGAGCCGATTCCGTTGCGCTGCTGTTTGCGTTATATCTTTTGAAGGATAAGCTTGGCATCCGGCTCGCTGCGGCCCATTTTAACCACGGACTGCGGGGAGAGGAATCGGACCGGGATGAAGCGTTTGTCCGGGAGCTTTGTCAGCGTTATGACATCCCTCTGCATTGCGGCAGAGGTGCTGTGACGGCTGGTAAAAAAGGCCTGGAAGCGGCTGCCCGGGATGCCCGGTATGCTTTTTTAAAAAGCCTTCCCGGCAAGATCGCCACAGCCCACACAGCCGATGACAACGCCGAAACGGTGCTGATGCACCTGGTGCGGGGTACGGGACTGAAGGGTTTGGGCGGTATCGCACCGGTAAACGGCAGACTGATCCGTCCGCTGCTGCTGGTTACCCGGGAGGACGTCCTGGCATTTATCGAAGAATACAATCTTAGCTATGTTACCGACAGCTCCAACAATACCGATGCCTTTCTGCGCAACCGACTGCGCCATAAGGTAATGCCTCTGCTGGTGCAGGAGAACCCCCGGCTGGCGGAGAATCTGTCCCGGATGGCGCTGCATCTGCGCTTGGATGAGGATGCACTTTCCCAAGGTGCGGAAAACCATATTGAAGAGCTGAAAGCAATGCACCCGGCAAGCCGGAACCGTGCACTGGCGGCTTTCTTGGAGGAGGCCGGTGTGAAGGAGCCGGATTCTGAGCATATTGCTCTGGCAGAAAGTCTGGTGTTTTCCCAGAGACCCTCTGCCAAAGCGGATTTCCCCGGCGGTGTTACGATATGCCGCAATTATGGCAAGCTGGAACGCTGTGACGGGCAACCCGGACTGAAAACCGTGGTGCTGAACTGCCCCGGTGTGACGCAGATCCCGGAGCTGGGATTGCAGGTGCGCTGTGTGCTGGAAAAACAGCCGGAAAGTGAAAGCTGCTTTACAGTAGCTCCGGCAGGACAGATGGTGCTGCGCTCCCGGATGTCCGGAGATGAGATGCGGCTGCACGGCGGTACAAAAAGCCTGAAAAAACTGTTTATCGACAAAAAGATCCCTGCAGCCCGGCGTGACCGGATCCCGGTCGTCGTGGACGATGCGGGCGTTCTTGGCGTGTACGGCGTTGGCGCCAATCGGGAGCGGATCCCTGCAGATAATTCCGGCGTGACGGTGATCTTTGAGCCGATCCCGCATTCCGGTGAATAAAAAGAAAAGAATAATGGGAGGATTCCAAGTGATTAATGATATTAAGGAAATTCTGATCAGTGAGGAGCAGATCCAGGCCAAGGTCAAGGAACTGGCAGCGCAGATCAGCCGGGAGTATGCCGGTAAAGACCCTGTTTTTATTGGTGTTCTCAAGGGCGTGGTGATCTTCTTTGCGGATATGGTCCGCAATGTGGATATTCCCTGCCAGATCGATTTTATGAGCATCTCTTCCTACAGCGGCACGACCACCACAGGAAGAACGGAGATCCGCAAGGATGTATCCGTGGATATCAAAGACCGCCACGTGATCATTCTGGAGGATATTTTCGACACCGGCACATCCCTGACCTTTACGGTGAACCACCTGCTGAACAAACAGCCTGCATCCCTGAAGGTCTGCACTTTCCTGGATAAGCCTGACCGCAGAAGACCGGGCGTTACTCTGAAGCCGGATTATGTGGGTTATACGATCCCCAATGAATTTGTGGTGGGTTACGGCCTGGACTTTAACGAGCATTACCGGAATCTTCCCTATGTGGGCATTTTGAAGCCGGAACTGTATGAATAACTAAGGAGAACCCAAAATTTGAAAAATCGCAAAATTATTACCGTAATTCTCTATGTAGCAGTGCTGGCGCTGCTGTTTTCCTGGATGCTGGGACTGTTTGATGCGGGAAAGAAGACCCTGGAGTATTCCCAGGTGGTAAAGTTTTTTCAGCAGGAGCAGGTACGCAGCTTTACCGTAGAGGGTGAGTACATCAAAATGAAGCTCTATGAGCCATACGATGGCAGCACCCAGGTGGGGACCACCCTGGCGCAGCCGGAGCTGTTCCGCCAGGAGATGTGGGAACTGATCCAGCAGCAGGCAGAAGCCGGTATTCTGGAGAGCTATCATTTCCTGCCGGCGGAGGAGCTGTCTCCCTACGACTATATCCTGCCCATTATCCTTGCCGGACTGGTATTGCTGCTGGTGTGGATGCTGATCATGGGCCGTGCCAACAATAATAACCCTATGGCCAACTTCGGCAAGGCCCGTACTCAGAAGGGACTGGGCGGCAGTAAGGTCACCTTTGAGGATGTGGCCGGTGTGGAGGAGGAGAAAGAGGAACTGCAGGAAGTGGTGGATTTTCTCCGCAACCCGGAAAAGTATACCGCCATCGGCGCCAAGATCCCCCACGGCATTCTGCTCTCCGGTGCTCCCGGTACCGGTAAGACCCTCCTTGCCCGTGCGGTGGCGGGAGAGGCGGATGCCCAGTTCTTGTCTATCTCCGGTTCCGATTTTATGGAGATGTATGTGGGCGTGGGTGCCAGCCGTGTGCGTGACCTGTTCGATCAGGCGAAAAAGACAGCACCTGCCATTATTTTTATCGATGAGATCGACGCTGTGGGCCGTAAGCGTGGCTCCGGTTTGGGCGGCGGTCACGATGAGCGTGAGCAGACTCTGAACCAGCTGCTGGTGGAAATGGACGGCTTCAGCCGTACCGAGGGCGTCATCGTGCTGGCGGCTACCAACCGTCCTGATATTCTGGATCCTGCCCTGCTGCGCCCCGGCCGTTTTGACCGGCAGATCCACGTCAGTAGACCCGATGTGAAGGGGCGGGAGGAGATCCTCAAGGTCCACGCAAAGGGTAAGAAGCTGGATGCTTCTGTGGACCTGAAAACCATTGCCCGGGCAACCACCGGCTTTACCGGTGCGGATCTGAGCAACCTGCTCAATGAAGCGGCAATTATGGCTGCCCGTGGAAACCGGCCTGTGCTGACGATGCAGGACCTGAATGACGCAATGATGAAGATCATTGCAGGCCCTGAAAAGCGCAGCCACATTCGTCAGCGCAAGGACCTGCGGTTGACTGCCATTCACGAGGCCGGTCACGCCATTGCAATGTACCGTCTGCCCACGCAGGATGAAGTCCGTCAGATCACCATCATTCCCCGGGGCAGATCCCTGGGTGCCACCTGGCATATGCCCAAGGATGATTCTTCCAATCTGACCCGGAACGAGATGTACGAGGAGATCGTCAGTCTGTTGGGTGGACGTGTGGCGGAGGACCTGTTTGTAGGTGATATCTCTGTAGGTGCGTCCAATGATATCGACCGTGCCTCTAAGTTGGCACGGGATATGGTGGCTCGCTATGGTATGAACGACAAGCTGGGTACGGTATCCTATACCGGCGGCGATGAGCTGTTTATCGGCAGAGATTACCAGAGCACCAAGAGCTACTCTGAGAAGGTGGCAGGCACCATCGATGATGAGGTCAAGCTTCTCAGCGACAAAGCCTATGCCCACTGTACGCAGATCCTGAAGGACAATGAGCAGAAGCTGTGGCAGGTGGTGGAATTTTTGTTGGAGCATGAGTCTATGACCGGTGCCCAGTTTGCCCAGTGTATGGAGGGCAAGCCCATCCAGGGCGGCTCCGATACGGCGATGTTCGATGAGTTTTCCGAAGAAGAATGAGTGAAAAGCAGCGGATCAAAGATCCGCTGCTTTTGCGTATAAATACCAGTTTATCGAGCAGTTGCGACACTCCGCCAAAGGCCCCCTTGTGTAAAGGGGGCTGTCGAAAATCTTTGATTTTCGACTGGGGGATTGTCAAAAACCGTTAATTTACAACCCCTCCGTCTGAAATCACAGATTTCAGACACCTCCCCTTACACAGGGGCGGCTTTGGATTGTGCACCTAACAAACAGCTCGATAAACTGGAATTTGAAGAGGCTTTGGGGGGCAATTGATTTGGTTATTGAAATGTTCACAATTTTCTGGTAAAATGAACAAAACTATGTGCTGGAGGCAAAATATGAACGACGAGAAGCTGAAGGATCAACTCGGCGCAAATATTGTAATGTACCGTAAGCGCAATGGCCTTACCCAGGCTGGCTTGGCGGAAAAACTGAACTATTCGGATAAAGCTGTATCCAAGTGGGAGCGGGGAGAGTCTATGCCGGATGTGCTGACCCTGGTCCAACTGGCAGAGCTGTTTGATATTACAGTCAATGACCTGCTTTCAGACCCGGATGCTCTGCCGGAGACCACCGGCAAGGTGGAAAAGGTAATGGAGATGGCAGTGGAGAGAGCAACCAAGAATAAAGCCAATAAACGTAGTATTTTGGGTCTTTCCTCTCTGTGCGTATGGTTTGTGGCACTGTTTTTATTTGTTGTGATCTCTTCGCTGGATGTTCCCAAAAGCTGGATCGCTTTTATCTATGCCATTCCGGCTGATGCCATCGTCCGGCTGAGCCTGCGCTCTGCCTGGCACGATTTCCGGTGGAATAAGCTGCTGGTATCCATCATTGTATGGGGTGGCCTTCTGAGCATTTATTTGACGCTGCTGCTGTTTTTCTCTTTGAACATCTGGAAATTATTCCTTTTGGGAATTCCCGGACAGTTGGCGGTATTCCTGGCATTTCGAATCAAAAATCCCCGGAAGGAGGATAAAAATGGATAAGAAAGAATTGCGTCGGCAGATCCGGCAGTTAAAGCGGGCGATGACTGAAGAGCAGATCGTGGAAGCCAGCGAAAAGCTGGGCGAGCTGTTTGTTGATACGCCTCAGTATAAAAATGCAAAGACCATTTATGGCTATCTTCCCTATAACCAGGAGGTACGCACGGTTCCAATGCTGGAGCGGGCAATCCGGGATGGTAAGCGTGTGGCGGTACCTAAGGTCTACGGTGACGATATGAAGTTTATTTATATGGAGGACCTGACCCGGGTGGAGCTGGGGTATGCCGGGATCCCCGAGCCTGTGGATGACGGCCCTGTGGCGGATGACCCCACGGCGTTGGTGCTGATGCCGGGGATGGCATTCACCCAAAAGGGGGACCGGATGGGCTACGGCGGCGGATTCTACGATAAATTTCTGGCATCTGAACCTGAGCATCCCACGGTGGCGCTTTGCTATGCCTTCCAGATGGTGGAGAGCCTGCCCACGGAGGAATACGATATTCCCGTGGACTGTGTCCTGTGGGCGTGAGGTAGGATATGGAATATATTGCGGTTATCCTTGTGGCGGCAGTGGTATTCGGTGTATGCTTTCTGGTGGACAAGGGCTTTACCAAGCTCTTTCGTTCTCAGGCACAGCATATGTCCGGCACGGCGGTACGGCTGAGTAAGCGCTATGGCTCCATCGGCCTTGTGATTGCGGTGATCGGAGTGGCGGCCATTTTTGCGGGTCTAAGCTCCGGTTGGGTGCTGATCGTCGGCGGCAGTGTGCTGTTGGTGTTTGGCATTGGTTTGGTAGTCTACTATATGTCCTACGCTGTGTTCTACGATGAGGACAGCTTCATTTTTACCACCGTCGGAAAGAAAGCCAAGACCTATTATTATCGGGATATCAAGCAGCAGCAGCTGTATAATAATCAGGGACACCTGCTTATCGAGCTGCACATGGCCGACGGAGATACGGTGCAGCTGCAGTCTACCATGAACGGCTGTTTTGATTTTATGGACCACGCATTTGGTGCCTGGCTGCGCCAGACGGGCAAGACCCAAGAGGATTGCCCCTTTTATGACCCGGCCAATTCCTGCTGGTTTCCCTCTGTGGAGGTTTGATCGATGCATATTCCCCAGTCTACCACGGACCAGCTGGAGCTGGTTACTTTTCAGGATGCGCTGAAGGCGGCCAACACCCCAAGCGCTGATTACGATTTTGAAAAATGGCTGTATGCCCCCAATTTTTATTCGGAGTACCGTTACATATTGGGCACCCGGGGAAAAAATCCTCTGATCTGTATTGGGATCAACCCCTCTACGGCTCAGCCGGGAGATCTGGACAATACCCTCAAATCCGTAGAACGGATCGCCCTGGGCAACGGCTTTGACAGCTTTATTATGTTCAACGTCTATGCTCAGCGGGCTACCGATCCGGATGCGATGGAGCGTCAGTGCAACCACCTGCTGCATAAAGAGAATCTGGAGGCTTTCCGTTATGTGTTATCCATATCGGAAAATCCTGCGGTCTGGGCAGCCTGGGGCACCATCATAGAAAAACGGGACTACCTTCCTTTGTGCCTGCGGGATATGCTGGAGGTTGGGCAGGAGTATGGCGCACAGTGGTATTGCGCCGGTAAGGTGAGCAAAAAAGGACACCCCCACCACCCCCTGTATCTGCGCAAGGACGAGCGAATCAGACCCTTTGATGTACAGGCATACCTGGAAACGCTGTGACAGGAGGAAGCCTATGGGAACGAATGAATGTGAGACCTGCTGGTACTACGATTATGACGAGGAGTACGAGGAGTACTACTGTATGATGGATCTGGATGAGGATGAGGTTTACCGCATCGTAAGCTCCAGAAACAATCATTGTCCTTTTTACCGGCAGGGCGATGACTATACTTTGGCAAGGAGGCAATGAGCGTGAAAAAGCTGATCGTTGTCTTGTCCTGTTTGCTGCTGTGCGGCTGTGCCGCAAATCAGGAGCAGGCTGAGCTCCCGTCCACTACAGAAAAAGCTGCCGAGCCTACCCAAGAGGTGGTGGTGAGCCTTTATGATGCCGACAGTGCCGTTGAGAAGGAAAGCGCCGGTGCGGTGCGGGCCTATCCTCTGGGTGACGGTATTTATACCGACCTGTGCGTGATGGGCGATAAGCTGCTGGTGGTGTCCTCCAGCGGAGATATCACGATACTCAAAGGAGAACAGGGGCAGATCGTGGCCACCGAGGCTACAGACCTGTCCCATACGGAAGCGGGACTGCCCCTGTGGACATCTCCCAAGGGTGCAGGCTATTACGTACCGGAAAGTGCCGAAGCGGTGCTGCTGGATCCTCAGCTGCTGGAGCTGGCCCGAATCCCTATGCCCGGGGATATCCAGGGAGATCCGGTGATCCTGCTGCAGCGCAACGAGGTTTTCTACTGCACAGCCGGGGAGATCCGGGCAATGGACATCCAGACCGGCATTTCCCGTCTGGTCAGAAGCCACAGCTGTGCAAGTCAGCAGCTGACCGGGAGCTATTTTAATGATACGGTCCTGGGCTGCCGGATCACAGATGAGCAGGGGGCGGAAAAGGTCATTTATCTGTACGCCGATACCGGTACGGTGGTGGCGGAGGATATTACGCTGGGAACCTTATATACAGAAGGTACGGCGTATTTTGCAATGCGCAGCGATGACCAGCAGACCCAGATCCTCTTTGGTCAGGCGGACGGGGAGACGATGTGTCTGGAAACAGAGCCGGAGGGCCTGACAGCGGCATTGGCGCTGGGCGGCGCAGTGCGCTGCACGGCGGACGAAGCCGGACTGACCTTGTCTTTTTACGATTTTACCGCCGGCACCAACAGCGCAGAAGTGGTACTGCCGGCGCTGACTGTACCCATGGCAACCGTGGCAGATGGAGATGCTTTCTGGTTCATCATTGACCAGACCCTCTACCGCTGGGATCCTGCGAAGTCTGCTACCGGGGATGACACCAATTATGTTTCCCAGCTGTATACCCAGCAAAACCCCGATACCCAGGGACTGGAACAGTGCCAGAAACGGGTAGAGGAGCTGAAGAATTACGGAATTGACCTGCGGATCTGGACGGATGCCACGGCGGATACCGGAGAGTATACCTGTCAGCCGGAGTACCGGGTCAGTACCACGGAGCAGGCGCTTACACAGCTGGAGGAAGTGTTCAAGCAGCTGCCGGAGGGTTTCCTGGCAACTACAGGCAGCATCCGGGTAAGCCTGGTGCGAAGTGTAGGGGAGGAGAATGTGCCGGTGCAGTACTGGCAGGGGAATACCTGCTGTGTGATCATTCCTGCGGAGCAGGCGGTCACAGGCTTCCTCTGGGGCCTTGGCCACGGCATCGATGCCCGGGTCTTGGGTAACAGCCGGGCACTGGATGCCTGGAATCAGCTCAATCCCGGCAGCTTTGCGTATACTTATGATTATGCCGCCAATGCGGTTCGTGAGGATGGGGAAAAGTATCTGGATGACTTTGTGGACCTGACAGCTATGAGCTTCCCCACAGAGGACCGTGCCCGGGTGTTTATGGCAGCAATGCTCCCCGGCAATGAAGAACTGTTCCAGAAGGAAACCCTGCAGGATAAGCTTCTGTGCCTGTGTGAGGGCATCCGGGAAGCTTATAATTTGGAGGACAATACTACAGTGTTCCCCTGGGAACAGTACCTGCAAGAGCCTTTGGCGGCTGAGGAATAAAGGAGAACCTCTGGATGAAAAATTATCTTGCGATTTTGCTGGCGCTGGTTATGGCAGTGTCGTTGATGGGCTGTTCCGGTAATCAGGAAGAAACGGTCCCCACAGAGCCGGAGGTCACTGCAGCACCGGAGACGGAAGCGCCTACCGAAATGGTGATCGATACAGAGGAAAAACTGGATGCTGCATTGCAGTATTCCGGTTATGTGGAGCTTGGCGCATCTTTGGAGCTGACAAGACATGTGGTTATGTCCAATGATGGAGTCCTGGACGGATGCGGCAATATCCTGACCGGCCCTCAGTATGTGGAGGGAGTGCCTGCTACGGAAAACGGCATTACTATGCGCAGCGGACGGCTTAAGAATATCACCGTCCGGGATGCATACCGCTGTATCGGCGATTCGAAGGAGAATCCCCAGACCGGTAACGTCCGTTTGGAGAATGTAACAGTGGATGGTCCCAGCTATGCGCTGAATTTCGGCTACGGTGATTTCACCGGGCAGCTGATTGCCGACGGATCTACCTTCCTTGGCTGGAGCAGCTATACCGGCCTGGATGCTGCCACATTCACAGACTGCACCTTCGGTTGGGACTCCACCGGCGCCAACGGCAACCTGCGTCCTTATGTGGATACCATTCTGATCGGCTGTACCTTTGAAGGAAAGACTGCCGATGACGGCAGCACCGTGCCTTTTAATATCAGCCTGCGGGAAAGCATCAGCGGCATCACCATCACCCTGGAAGATTGCTACGTGGGTGATACCTTGCTCACCCAGGAAAATGTTTTTGAGCTTCTGAACCTGGAGCTTTTTGAAAACGAGCTCTACGTCAGCAACTCCGAGGGTTAATAAAGAAAAACAGTCCGCTGTGGAAATTCCCACAGCGGACTGTTTTTTTGTATCGTCCTTAGATATGCCCTTTTCTCTTTCTGTTAGGTGTGATATACTAAAAACGCAGGGAACGGGAGACACGTCCCCTACAAAAGAAATAAAGGGTGTATGCCGATGGATCTTCCGCAAAGAAAACCCAATCGAATAGAGGCTTATGATTACAGTCTGAACGGTGCGTATTTTGTTACCGTCTGCACCCGGGACAGAGAGAAAATTTTCTGGGATATCGTAGGGGCGGATATTATCCGCCCGCAAAATGTACCGCTATCCTCTATTGGAGAAATAGCGGTACAGGCGATTTGTCAGATTCCAAAGCATTATGAAAATGTATTCGTGGATAAATACTGCGTTATGCCTGATCACGTTCATTTGATTCTGCGTATTGAACTAGAGATGGACGGGCGGATAATATCCGCCCCTACAGTATCGACTGTAGTTGGCTCAATGAAACGATGGACATCCAGACAAATCGGCAGACCCATTTGGCAAAAATCCTACTATGACCATGTGATTCGAAACCAAAAGGATTACGACGAAATATGGCAATACATTGATAATAATCCGAGGAAATGGTTGATACAAAACGGTGGCGATGAATAACAAAAAACACCCCGGTTCGTTAAGAACCGGGGTGTAAATTGTTTTGTAAGATTATCTTACTTCAGGGACTCTTCAACAGCAACAGCCACGGAAACGGTCATACCGACCATGGGGTTATTGCCTGCGCCCAGGAAGCCCATCATTTCCACGTGAGCGGGGACGGAGGAAGAACCAGCGAACTGTGCATCACCGTGCATACGGCCCATGGTGTCGGTCATGCCGTAGGAAGCGGGACCTGCAGCCATCTTTAAAAGAAATTAGCGATATCCGTGATGAGACAGATAAGTCCGGTCTTAAAATTACTATTGACTTAAAACGTGGTGTAGA
>JAFSFK010000118.1 GCA_017435245.1 Oscillospiraceae bacterium
ACCAAAGGCCCCCTTGTGTAAAGGGGGCTGTCGAAAATCTTTGATTTTCGACTGGGGGATTGTCAAAATCCGTTAGATTACAACCCCTCCGTCTGAAATCACAGATTTCAGACACCTCCCCTTACACAGGGGAGGCTTTCGGTTGTGCGTCTATCAAACTGCTCGATAAACCGGAATTTGAAGAAGCAGCTATTGATTTTCGGCGGGGTTTGGGATATATTATTAAGGTTGAATTTTTGTTGAATGAGGAACTGTTATGTCGAATATGAAAGCTGCTCCCGACCTGCGGGAGAATAAAATGGGCACCTGGCCCGTGGGCAAGCTGCTTTTTAATATGGCGCTGCCGCTGGTGCTGTCTATGCTGGTGCAGGCCCTTTATAATGTGGTGGACAGCGTGTATGTGGCAGGCTACTCCGAGAACGCCGTCACCGCTCTTTCTCTGGCCTTCCCCATCCAGAACCTGCAGATCGGCTGCGCCACGGGCATTGCCGTGGGTATGAACAGCCTTTTGAGCAAATCTCTGGGCGAGGGCAACCGGGAACGGGCAAACCGTGCCGCCGGCAACGGTATTTTCCTCACACTGGTGCTGATCGCCCTGTTTATGCTCTTCGGATTTTTCGGTGCCGGTGCTTACTACAAGATGCAGCCCATCAGCGCCCAGACCATCCATGAGGGCACTTCCTACACTGCCATCTGCTGTATCTTCACCGCCGGTATTTTCATCGAGATTTTGGGCGAGCGTCTGCTGCAGGCCTCCGGCCGGACCATCTACACCCTCTTTACCCAGGGTACCGGTGCCGTGCTGAATATTCTTTTGGATCCCCTGTTTATCTATGGAAATGAGGCGCTGGGTCTTGCGCCTATGGGCGCAGCCGGTGCAGCTGTTGCCACGGTGATCGGTCAGTGGGTGGCTGCCATTATGGCAGTGATCTTCAACCTGACCAAGAACGACGATGTGCAGTTCGCTCTCAAATATCTGCGTCCCCGGCGGGATATCATCCGTATCGTTCTGGCTGTGGGCATCCCCTCCATGATCATGATGGGCATCGGCTCGGTGATGAATTTCGGTATGAACCAGATCTTTTTGGGATTCCCCCAGATCGGTGAGACCGCATCCGGTGTGTTCGGTGTGTATTTTAAGCTCCAGAGCTTCTTCCTGATGCCGCTGATCGGCCTGAATAATGCCTCCATCTCCATCATCGCCTTCAACTACGGCGCACGGCAGCCCCAGCGGATTATAAAGAATCTGAAGTATGCCCTGGGCACGGCGATGATCATTATGCTGCTGGGCGTGGCAGTGTTCCAGACAGTGCCGGAGCAGCTGATGGGCATCTTCGGCAGCACCGATGAAACCGGTAACTTTGTTGCCATCGGTGTCAATGCCCTGCGGATCGTCAGCTGGCATTTTCCCATTGCGGCGGTGTGCATCGCTCTGGGTGCCAGCTTCCAGGCACTGGGCAACGGCATCTATTCTACCATCACATCCCTGTGCCGCCAGTTGGTGGCACTGCTGCCTGCGGCATACCTGCTGAGCCTGACGGGGGATGTGAATCTGGTCTGGTGGGCTTTCCCCATTGCGGAAGTGGTGAGTATGATCTTCACCCTTATTTTCTTCCGCCGGATCTATCAGCAGAAGATCAAACCGATGTATGCATAACCGATTCCCGGGACAGGTTTCTGTCCCGGGTTTTCAAATTCCGGTTTAGCGCTCTGCCGAGCGAATTGAAAATTGAAAATTGAAAGTTGAAAATTGTGGTATTTCCCTTCGGAAAATGATTCAAATAGTGGCCGTAGGCCACACAATCATTTTCAATTATCCATTTTCCATTTTCAATTATTATCGAGCGACGATTCAGCGATGCGCACTGCACTGTGTACGCATTGCCCGCCGGGCATCCCGGCTGTTAGCCGGAAGTTTGATTATTGAAGTGCAGAACGATACCGAGCGTAAATATTACGATAACCTCCGCAGTATGCACGAATTGCCCGCCGGGCATCCCGGCTGTTAGCCGGAAGTTTGATCATTGAAGTGCAGAACGATACCGAGCGTAAATATTACGATAACCTCCGCAGTATGCACGAATTGCCCGCCGGGGCATCCCGGCCTTGTGGCCTAAAAAATTTTTCGCCACAAGATGCTGTGGGGTGACAAAAATATACTGTCTTTTTCTCCGAAAATCTTCGGGGCGTAACCGTTGTACGAAACAGAACGCTGTGCTATAATGTCTTTAACTGACGAAAAATACGTAAGGAGCAAGCAATGAAGGGAACCGAGCTGTATCTGAATAAAAATGATGTACATAAGCTGCTCAGCGCAGCCAGCGGTGATGGTGCCCTTTTGTACCTGTACCTGCTCAGCGGCAATGATCCTGCCGGTGCGGCTGCGGCTCTGCGGCTGAGCCCGACCCGGCTCCAGTGCGCCCAGGCCACCCTGCGGCAGCTGGGACTGTGGGAGGAGAAAAAGACGGTGATCCCTCTGGGAGAGCGTCCTGTCTACTCCGAGACCGATGTGGTCCGGGCAATGGATCACGACGGGGAATTTCAGGCCCTGTACGGGGAGATCCAGCGGGTGATGGGCAGAGCCCTGAACACCGAGGAGCTGAAGATCCTGCTGGGCTTCATCCGCTATCTGGGACTGCCTGCGGAGGTGATCTCTCTGCTGGTGCGCCATTGCCAGGAGCGTGCCCGGCGCAAGGGAAGCCTGCGTGCTCCCTCCCTGCGTACCATTGAAAAGGAAGCCTACCACTGGGCGGAGCGGGGCATCGATACGATGGAGGAGGCCATTGCCTACGTCCAGAGCCAGAGCATCCGCTATACCCGTCTGGGACGGCTGATGGAGCTTTTGCAGATCCGTGGCAGGAGCCTTACCGCTGCCGAGGAGAAATATGCCCAGCAGTGGCTGGACTGGGGCTTTGACGAGGAGGCCATTTCCATGGCCTACGAGCGCACCTGCCTGAATACCGGTGGCCTCAGCTGGGCGTATATGAACAAGATCCTGCTGCGCTGGCAGGAGGCAGGATGCCTGACTGCCGAGCAGATCAAGGCCGGCGATAAAAAGCCTGTGCCCAAGGGGGCCTCCGGCCAGCTGGGCGAAGCAGAACTGGCAGCGATCCAACAAATGCTGCGGGAGGGATAAACGATGGCATACAGTAATGAAGTGGTACGCCTGGCCAAGCAGCGGCTGGCGAGTATGAAGGCGGACCGGGAATCGGAGAATTTACAGCATCTGATGGATGCCTATGCCCGGGTCCCCCGGATCCGCCAGATCGACGCTCTTTTGCGCCGGAGTATGGTGCTGGCAGCACAGTCTGTGTTCGCCGGTGGCGGTGATGCCCAGGGGGCAATGGACAAGGTGAAGGAAGAGAATCTCTCCCTGCAGCAGGAGCGGCAAAGACTGGCTGCGGAGCATTTTGCCCCGGGCTATCTGGACGAAACACCTGTTTGTGAGCATTGCGGCGGCAACGGATACATCGGAGCGCAGATGTGTTCCTGCCTGCGGGAGCTTTGCCGGCAGGAGCAGACGAAGCGGCTGAGCCTTCTGGCTGACCCCAATGCCCGGTTCGAGAATTTCCGGCTGGACTATTATTCCGACCGTCCGGACAGTAAATTCGGCGCAAGTCCCCGGAAGCTGATGGAATATACCCTGCAGACCTGCCGTAAGTACGCCCTGGAGTTTGGCGCCGGCAGCGAGAATCTGCTGTTTGCCGGCGGAACGGGTCTGGGCAAGACCTTCCTGTCTGCCTGTATTGCCCGGGTGGTGGCGGAGCGAGGTTTTTCCGTGTGCTATGAAAGCGCATCCCACCTGTTTGCCAAGCTGGAAAAAGAACGGTTCAATCCCGATGAGCTCAGCCGTGCACAGGTAGCGGAGCTGATGGATTGTGATCTGCTGATTTTGGACGATCTGGGTACAGAACTGCCCGGCAATTTTGTCACGGCAGCGCTGTATAATCTGCTCAATGACCGGATCCTCTCCGGCAAGGCAATGATCGTGTCCACTAACCTGAATGCCCAGGAGCTGGCCCAGCGCTACTCACCCCAGATCGCATCCCGGCTGCAGGGCAATTTCAAGCAGAAGATCTTCCTGGGGGAGGATATTCGGATTCTGAAAAACAGAGGTTTTTAATATGAAAACTGGTATTTTATTTGATCTGGACGGCACCCTGCTGAATACTTTGGATGACCTGACAGACTCCGTAAATCACACACTGGTGCAGTACGGCTGTCCGGAAAGAAGCCTGGAGGAGGTGCGGCAGTTTATCGGCAACGGTGCCCGGCACCTGATCCGCAAGGCATTGCCCGGCGGTGAGAGTGAAGAATATGTCACACAGGTGCTGGCGGACTATCAGACCTACTACGCAGCCCATACCCAGGTCAAGACCTGCCCCTATGAGGGGATTTTGGATGCGCTGAAAGCGATCGGTGAAAAATATCCCATTGCCATCGTGTCCAACAAGCCGGATAGGGCGGTGAAGATCCTGTGCGCCGACTACTTCCCCGGGGTTTACGCTTTGGGCGAAGCTCCCGATTGTCCCAGAAAGCCTGCTCCCGATATGCTCTATAAAGCGCAAAAGGCCATCGGCGTGGACAGCTTTATTTATGTGGGTGACAGCGAGGTGGATGTACTCACCGCAAAAAACGCAGGTGCCAAGTGCCTGAGTGTCCTGTGGGGCTTCCGGGACAGAGCCGATATGGAAGAGGTTGGAGGTCAGTATTTCTGCGAAAAGCCTGCCGACCTGCTGAGTAAACTCGAGGAAATGATGTAATATGGCCAATGAATTTTACGCTCTGATGGGGCGGATGCGCTACATCACCCGCTGGGGGCTGATGCGAAACACCTTTTCCGAGAATATCCAGGAGCACAGCCACCAGGTGGCGGTGCTGGCCCACGCCCTGGCGCTGATCCGGAAAGAGATCCTTCATCTGGACGGGCCGGACCCGGACAAATGCGCCGTGGCGGCACTGTACCACGATGCCTCGGAGATCCTCACCGGCGACCTGCCCACCCCCATCAAGTACTATAATCCCGATATCAAGACTGCCTACAAGCAGGTGGAGCATATTGCCGGGGAACGGCTTTTGGATCTGCTGCATCCCCAGCTGCGGCAGGTGTATGCGCCGCTGGTCCACGAGGAGGACGAGCAGGTCACTCCCATCGTCAAGGCTGCCGATAAGCTTTCGGCCTACATCAAGTGCGTGGAGGAGCAGAAGGCGGGCAATACGGAGTTCGACTCCGCTGCCCAGCTGTCCATGCAGGCCCTGCGGGAAATGGATATGCCGGAGCTGAGCTGGTTTATCGACAATTGCCTGGAGCCCTTCAGCCTCAATTTGGATCAATTGTAAATTGGGGTTTATCGAGCTGACGCTCGATAATAATTGAAAATGGAAAATGGATAATTGAAAATGATTGTGTGGCCTTCGGCCACTATTTAAATTATTTTCCAGAGGAAAATTCCAC
>JAFSFK010000119.1 GCA_017435245.1 Oscillospiraceae bacterium
GGGATGATGTCTGCAAGTGTGAAAAGTGTGGCAGCGTAAACATTGAACGGGACCCGGATGTACTGGATACTTGGTTCAGTTCTGCGCTGTGGCCCTTTGAGACGCTTGGTTGGCCCGAGCAGACAAAGGATCTGGAATACTTCTACCCCACAGATGTGCTGGTCACCGGTTATGATATCATTTTCTTCTGGGTGGCAAGAATGATCTTCTCCGGCTGTGAGCATGTCGGCAAGACGCCTTTCCACACAGTACTGATCCACGGCCTTGTCCGTGATGACAAGGGCCGGAAGATGTCTAAGTCTTTGGGCAACGGTATCGATCCTCTGGAGATGATCGAAAAGTACGGCTGCGATGCGCTGCGTATGAATATGGTCACCGGCAATTCTCCCGGAAATGATATGCGTTTCTATGTGGAGCGCTGTGAGGCAATGCGTAATTTTGCCAACAAGCTGTGGAATGCTTCCCGGTATGTTATGATGAATCTGGCTGATGGTGCCCAAAATGAACTGCCTGATCTTTCCAAGCTGGAGATCGCTGACAAGTGGGTACTCAGTAAGCTCAATACGCTCATCACCGAAGTTACCGAAAATATGGAGAAGTATGAGCTGGGTGTTGCGGTTTCCAAGGTTTATGATTTCATTTGGGATACCTACTGTGACTGGTATATTGAGCTGACGAAAGCAAGATTGTATTCTGAGGATGCTGAGCGCAAGCAGACAGCACTTGCAGTCCTTGTCTACGTTCTGGATCAGATCCTGCGTTTGCTGCATCCCTTTATGCCCTTCATCACGGAGGAGATTTGGCAGAGTCTGCCTCACAAGGGAGAAGCACTGATCATTGCTCAGTGGCCTGAGTACCGTGAAGATCTTGCCTTTAAGGCAGAGGAGAATCAGATGGAATCCGTTATGGATGCCATTCGTGCGATTCGTAACCGCCGTGCGGAAATGAATGTACCTCCTTCCAAGAAGGCAGCTTTGTACGTTTTGACCAGCAAGCCTCAGATCTTTACTGAGGGAGAAGGCTTCCTCCAGCGTCTGGCATACGCAGATGTGGTTACGATTCTGGATAAGGAGCCCGAAAACCTTGACGGTATGGTCACCATTACTACAGCCGATGCAAAGCTGTACATTCCCATGGGTCAGCTGGTGGATGTGGAAAAGGAGATTGCCCGCATTACCAAAGAACTGGAGGCAGCCAAGAAGTTCCTTGGCTCTCTTGAAGCAAAGCTTTCCAACGAGAAATTTGTTTCCCGTGCTCCGGAGGCAGTTGTTAACGCTGAGCGTGAGAAGGCTGCGAAGCATCGTGATCTGATCGGACAGCTGGAGCAGAGCCTGTCTGCGATGCAGAAGCTGTAATTTCATACACATTGTGGCGTGTAATCTTACGGATTACACGCCACTTCTTTTTTTATATCCCCGATTCCGACTGTAAATACTCTCAGTTTTATCTATACTGGAAATACAGTCTAAAAGGAGGAAATGCTATGAAACTTACCAGTTTTCTGCAGGACGGGAAATTGACCATTGCACTGACCGGCGAGATCGATCACCACTGTGCAAAAGCCTATATTCAATCCTTATCTGCGAAAATTGAGGCGTATAACCCAAGGATTTGTGTGCTGGACTTCCAGGATGTTTCCTTTATGGATTCCTCGGGGATCGCCGTTGTGATCAATACTTTGAGAAATATGACACGGATCGAAGGCTCATTGGTCCTGACAGGATTAAGTGACCAGCCAATGAAAGTATTTCGTGCATCCGGCATTGATAAACTTGTTGAGATCAAGGAGGCAGTTTGATGAAATTTGAAAACTATATGATATTGGAGTTTCCCAGTAAATCGGCAAACGAAGCCTTTGCCCGGTCTGCGGTAGCGTGCTTTGCTTCACAGTTGGACCCGACACTGGAGGAACTGGGTGATATTCGCACAGCGGTATCGGAGGCTGTTACGAATTGCATTGTACACGCATACCCGGATGACCTTGGGATCATAAGCCTGCGGTGCAGGATCTTAAAGGATAACACCTTGGATATTGTAGTGAAGGATAAAGGTGTAGGCATTGAAAATCTTGAGCAGGCGAGAAGACCGATGTTCACCACCGGTGGCGCTGAGCGCAGCGGTATGGGCTTTACCATAATGGAGAGCTTTATGACTACATTCTCTGTTACATCTTCACCCGGAAAGGGGACAAGCGTACATATGCGCAGAAAGCTGCAAAGACGCAGATGAGCAGACTTGAAGAGCTGATCCGGTTAAGTCAGGCCGGAGATATGGATGCCACTGAGCAACTTGTTACTGAAAATAACGGGCTGATTTGGTCTGTTGCACGGAGGTTTACTGGCAGAGGTACAGAAACAGAAGATTTGTATCAATTGGGATGTCTTGGCTTTTTAAAAGCGGTAGCGGGGTTTGACTTGAATTTTGGGACACAGTTTTCGACATATGCTGTTCCCAAAATTGCCGGTGAGATTCGTCGATATCTGCGGGATGATGGAACAGTAAAGGTCTCCCGTGGGATCAAAGAACAGGCTGCAGCGATCAAAAGCACACGGCACCACCTTTCCCTGGCCTTGGGAAGGGAACCAACTTTGCAGGAAATCAGCGCACAGACAGGATTCTCCCCAGAAGAAATCGCAGTAGCGGAAAGCGCAACCGCTGCGGTAGAATCTATTCAGCAATCGTCCGGCGAGGATGGTTTCACGCTGGAAACGATTCTTACAGATACGGAGTCTGAAGACTGTATTCTGGAACGTTATGCGTTAAGACAGGCAATTGATAAACTTCCGGAACGGGAAGGAATGGTGATTCGGCTGCGGTATTACCATGGTTTAACACAGGATCGGGCTTCCAAAATAATGGAAGTGAGTCAGGTGCAGGTTTCCAGAATCGAGAAAAAAGCGCTGGCACATTTAAGGGAGCTTATGCGGTAGATTTTCCTCTTTACCTTTCGGGAAAAATAAGTTAAAATATAGGCATCATTTAATTGTAGGTGTGCCTATGACTGAAAATCTGTTTTCCCGTTTTATTACAGCAAGAAGAAAATACATCGAAGCCCAATTTTTTAATTTAAACCCCATGCAGCGGGAAGCTGTTCTGACTACCGATGGGCCGCTGCTGCTGTTGGCAGGTGCAGGCAGCGGTAAAACCACTGTCCTGATCCACAGGATCGCCAATTTGCTGCGGTTTGGACGTGCCAGTGACAGTACCGATGTTCCGGATACTGTTTCAGAAGAGGATGTTTTGTTTCTGGAGGCACTGGAGGAACCAATTACAGATACCGACCGTCAAAGGGCGGATTATTTGTGTGCACTTGAGCCTGCGATGCCCTGGAGTGTTATTGCCATCACCTTTACGAATAAGGCTGCGAACGAACTGAAGGAACGGTTGTCCGGAATGCTGGGGCCCGAAGCAGAGGATATCTGGGCTATGACCTTCCACTCTGCCTGCTGCAGGATCCTGCGGCGTGATATTGAGAGACTGGGATATACCAGAAGCTTTACTATCTATGATACTGCTGACTCAGAACGTATGATGAAGGAGATCATCCGGGATATGGGTCTGGATGACAAAACCTTCCCAGCGAAGTATGTACTGTCAGTGATCAGCCGGCAGAAGGATAAGATGATCGATCCTCAGCAAATGATGGAGCACATTGAAATTACCAATGATTTTCGAATGCTGCATATTGCCAGAGCCTACCAGCGCTATCAAACACGACTGAAGGAGAATAATGCGCTGGATTTTGATGATATTATTTTCCAGACGGTCAGGCTCCTGCAGGAAAACGAGGACGTTCGGACATATTACCAAAGAAAATTCCGATATGTTCTTGTGGACGAGTACCAGGATACAAACTATATGCAGTACCTACTGACTTCTCTGCTTGCTGGCGGATATGAAAACATTTGCGTTGTCGGCGACGATGACCAGAGCATTTACCGCTTCCGTGGTGCTACCATTGAGAACATCCTTAATTTTGAGAAGCAGTATCAAGGCTCCAGAGTGATCCGTTTGGAGCAGAATTACCGTTCCACCCAGTCTATCTTAAATGCGGCTAATGCGGTAATTGCCCATAATATCGGACGGAAAGGTAAACGACTTTGGACTGCGAATGGTGAGGGAGATCCCATCACGGTATATGAGGCCGCCGACGAAGGCGCTGAGGCAAATTTTGTTGCTGGTCAGATCATTTCCAGATCCAAAGGTAAGTCCTTCCGGGATTATGCGGTGCTCTATCGCACCAACGCACAATCCAACGCTCTTGAATTTGCGTTTAAACGAAATGGCATCCCATACCGTGTTATTGGCGGTATGCGGTTCTTTGACCGTGCTGAAGTCAAGGATATGCTTTCGTATTTGTGTGTGATCAATAACCGCAATGATGATCTGCGGCTGCATAGGATCATTAATAATCCGCCCAGAGGCTTGGGTGCGAAAACCATCGAAACCGCTGACCGTCTGGCACAGGCGGAGGGGAAGAGCCTGTACAGTGTTGTAAGCGACCCTTATTCTTACGGACCGCTGGAAAAGGCTTCCGGAAAACTGATGCAGTTCACTGTTATGATCGAAGAACTGGCAGGACTTCTGGATGACGGTATGAGTTTGCCTGATTTTTATGAAGAAGTAATGCGACGCAGCGGATATGTAGGTATGCTTGAGGCAAAGCCTACAGAAGAAAACAAAACAAGACTGGAGAACGTCCGAGAACTGAAATCCAGTATTCAGTCATATGTACAGAATGCGGAGGTTCCGTCTCTTGCGGGTTTTCTGGAAGAAATTGCATTATATACGGATCTTGAGCAGTACAACGAAGGCGACGACGCCGCTGTGATGATGACGATGCATTCTGCGAAAGGTCTTGAATTTCCCAATGTGTTCTTGGTTGGATTCGAAGATGGCCTTTTCCCTGGAATGCGAGCCATCGGTGAAGCGGAAGAGATGGAAGAAGAACGCCGTTTGTGTTATGTAGCAATCACCCGTGCGAAGAAGCATCTGACCATTTCCTATGCAAAGCAAAGAATGCTTTACGGCCGTACCAGTGCCTCGCTGCCGTCCCGTTTCCTGCGTGAGATCCCCGAGCATATGACAGTGAAAAAGGGTGGCTATCACAGCTATGGCGGCAGTAGCTACACATCCGCACGTCCGCAGTATGATTACGCATCTGCGATCAATCGTGCCGCACCCACCAAAACGACCCTGTCTTCAACGCCAACAGCTGTCAAGAGTACTTATCTCGAATTAAATAAAGGGGATATGGTCCAGCATACCGCTTTCGGCAAGGGCATGGTGCTGTCGGTACTGAAAATGGGAGGGGATGCCTTGCTTGAGATCGCTTTTGACCAGATCGGAACAAAAAAGCTGATGGCAAAGACGGCATCTGCCCATATGAGAAAACTGTAATGTTTGCATTTTGGATGCATATGTTCCCACAGGGGGGATGTTATGCGCCGCAGGATTCGCAGATTTTTGACAAAATTGCTTTTGGCTGTGCTGATCGCACTGACCGGGTTAATGTTCTTCCGTTCTAAATATCGCACAGCGATCCGAAATCTGGCAGAAACACAGGTTAAAAACGCAACATCCGACTTGATCAACGATGCCATTGATGCTCAGATCCAGGATGGACACATCCAGTATGACCGGATCGTATATTTTGAAAAGGATCTCAACGGCAGAATTACTGCCCTTAAGACCAATATGACAGAAGTCAATCGACTGAAAACTGCCATACTAAACCTTATCAACGATGAGATTCTAGCCCTGGATACAACGGCAATTGGAATACCGATCGGCAGCTTGATCCTACCGGAAATTTTGTCCGGTCGTGGCCCTCAAATCCCTGTGGAGATCCTGTCGATCCGTAATTCAGATGCCGCTTTTCAAAGTCACTTTGAGGAAGCTGGGATCAACCAGACGTTACAGCAGCTGACGATGGAAGTCAGTGTGGACGTAGCTGTTCTGGTTCTTGGCAAAACCAATAACTTTACGGTTTCTACCCAGGTGGTCGTTGCGGAAACGATCATTGTCGGTCAGGTCCCGGAAACATTCCTACAAACCGGAGGATAACTATGGATGCAAAAGAGAGAATTGACGAACTGACGCAGTTGCTCAATGATGCCAACTACCGTTATTATGTTTTAGATGACCCCCAAATGCCGGACTTTGAATATGACCGACTGCTGCGGGAACTGGAGATTCTGGAGCAGGAAAATCCATTTTTGGTACGTCAGGATTCTCCTACATTGCGGGTCGGTGGGCAAGCGCTGAGCAAATTCGAAAAGGTAACGCACCCTGTACCGTTGATGAGCTTGCAGGATGTTTTTTCGCTGGAAGAACTGGATGATTTTTTGATTAAGATCCAGACTGCATACCCGAATACAGCTTTTACAGTTGAACCCAAAATTGACGGACTTTCTGTAGCACTGGAGTATGAGAACGGCATATTCGTTCGTGGTGCGACCCGTGGTGACGGTGTTGTAGGCGAAGATGTAACGGAAAATCTTAAAACAATTCCTTCCATTCCAATGCAAATTAAAAACGCACCTAACCGGTTGATCGTCCGTGGTGAAGTGTATATGCCAAAAAAGAACTTTGAAAAGCTGAATGCAAGGCAGGAAGAGGACGGAAAGCCCCTCTTTGCCAACCCCAGAAATGCGGCAGCAGGCTCTCTGCGCCAGCTGGATCCCAAGATCGCAGCCAAGCGGGGATTGGATATCCTTGTTTTCAATGTCCAATTGGCAGACGGTGTGAGCTTTACCAGCCATACAGAATCACTGGAGTATCTGCGTCGGCTTCAATTCAAGGTAATTGACAGCGAGGCCTTTACGGACCGTGAAAAACTGAAGGATAAGATCCTTGCGATCAATGAAGATCGTGGACAATTGGCATGTGACATCGACGGTGCCGTTGTAAAAGTAAACACCCTTAGTCTGCGTGATCAGCTCGGTACTACAGCGAAATTCCCCAGATGGGCAGCTGCATATAAGTATCCGCCCGAAATCAAACCAACTGTTGTAGAGGATATTATCGTTCAGGTTGGCAGGACCGGTGTTCTAACGCCTAAGGCAGTTGTCCGGCCGGTTCGTTTGGCGGGCACTACTGTGACCAATGCAACGCTGCACAACCAGGATTTTATCTCTGAACGTGACATTCGTATCGGAGATACAGTTTTGATCCGAAAGGCAGGGGAGATCATCCCGGAAATTCTGGAAGTTGATTTCTCTAAAAGACCGGTGGGTACTGCTGCATATCGGTTGCCCTCTGTTTGTCCCGTCTGCGGTGCGCTGACACAACGGGATGAAGATGGTGCCTTCCTTCGTTGTACCGGTGCAGAATGTCCTGCCCAGCTTTCCCGGAATATCGCCCACTTCGTCAGCAGAGATGCAATGGATATCGAGGGATTGGGGTCTGCGATCGTAGATGCACTGATTGAACGTGATCTCATAAAATCACCGGCAGATATCTATTACCTTGATTTGGAAAGAATTTCTTCTCTATGGCAAAAAGGGGATACCGCAGCAAAGAAGCTGCTTGCAGCTATTGAAGAAAGCAAAAAACAGGATGTCAGCCGGTTGATCTTTGCGTTGGGTATTCGACAGGTCGGCGCAAAAACCGGTAAGGTTCTTGCATCCCGGTTTGGAAGCCTTGACGCATTGATGGATGCCTCCCTGGAAACCCTGATGGATGTTCCCGATGTGGGCAGCGTCACCGCTCAGTGTATTACGCAATGGTTTGCACAGCCTCAGTCCCAAAACCTGATTGAGAAGCTTCGCTTGGCTGGCGTAAATTTTGAAAGTCTGCGTGTAATATCTGACACCCGTTTTGCCGGAATGACCTTTGTTTTGACCGGAGCATTGAGTAAATTCACTCGTGAGGAAGCTACGGAAAAAATTGAATTGTTTGGCGGCAAGGCAGCCGGTTCCGTTTCTAAAAAAACGACCTATGTCGTTGTTGGGGAAAATGCTGGTTCTAAGGAGCGAAAAGCGAGAGAACTTGGGATCCCGATCCTGTCAGAAGATGATTTTCTGGAAATGATAAATTAATAAAAAACCGCCGGAAAGGTTGTACCTTTCCGGCGGTCATTTACAGGGTGAAATCCTCTTTGTCATACTTGGAAAAATCCAACGCCTTTGCTTTCGGTGGGACACGCTTACAAGGGTCATAGACAAATTTTCTGCAGTCATAATAAACGGACACGATGCCATATTTTGTGCAAAGGATCTGTTCGTCTGAAACTCTGGTTCCACAGGCGCAGTAACTGCAGGAACGGGGGACTTTTTTGCGGAAAAGCATATGCAAACTCCTCTCTGCGTGTTTTATACATTATACAACACTTTCTTTCGTAATGCTACTACTTTTTTAAACACAATAAAGATCGCCAACATAAATATGAGGATCAATCCGGGAATGACCCCATGAATATGATTTTCCCCCGGATAGAGGATTTGTGACATTATTGCTGACATACCGATGCAGATCACCGTCTGGAGGCATTTGCCGATCATATAGGTTCTTTTTCCTAATTCCCCGGTGACTGAAAATATCTGCAACCAAACACAAAGGCCACCTGCTGACAAAAGGGTACTGGCGAGAGTAAATCTTATCGATTCTTCAGAAATCTCAGCAAGCCGAAGGCAACCATTTGACAACTCAACCAATCCTTCAATCGCTATAGCGAGATCAATTGGCAGAGGATATAGGATCCATTTATCAAGAAAGCCAATCAGGATTTTTGCAGAAACGATCCAGCTGCATATAATCCCCATTGTTTTTACAGAGTATTCCATACTTCCTGAGATGCTCTGTTTATTAGCTGCAGCCAACGTACACCTACCTCCGGTGTAACCGGGAAGGAGTATGCCTACCACTACGGCAGACAGGATCTGAATCCCCCAAATGATCCATCCGGCAGCGGATGAATCAAACAGAGCAGCTGTGATTCCAAAAATAAAAGCCGGACCTGCATTATTGCAGAACCCAAGCATTCGCTCTGCATCTTGCTTTGACAATTGTCCGTCTCGATAGGCTCTGTAAATGCATTGCCCGCCGACTGGGTATCCGCCAATAAGTCCGATCAGAAGTAAGGATTCACCACCTGCAGGAATTCTGCAAATCCTGCCTACTGGTTTTAGAATCTTTAACGGATTTCCAACAAAAGCAGACGTTATTAGACCGGATAAGATAATAAACGGAAACAGGGAAGGAATGACTGTTGCAAGGCATATTCCAACGCCTGCCTTGGCACTGCTGATTGCAGTTTTTGAATCCAGAATCAGAACCAGCATTATAAGGGCTGCAAATATGCCTGTCCAGTGCCTATTTCTTTTCACAGCTACCACCTCAAAAGAAACTATGCATTTGCTGTGAAAAACATCCCATAAATATCATAGACTTTTTTGAAAGGGAGTTGATTGAATGGGACGACATAGGCTTTGGCGGCGACTTGCAGAGGATTTACAAACGGAAAACCTATCTGTTTCTAAAGTGCCGCTGATCGAATTATATGGAGGAAGGCGTGTACTGATCGAAAACCACGCAGGTGTGCAGGAATATACCGATGATTTTATTTGCGTGCGGGTTAAATGCGGTCAGGTCTGTATTTCCGGAAGGAATCTTCGCCTTGCGCTGATGTCCCAGGAGCGATTGGTGATTTGCGGGTGTATTGACTCGGTACATATGAAGGAGGGGAATCGGTGAGCAGCTATTACCGTGGGAATGGAACGATTCAGTTAATTGTCACCTCTGCGGATCTTCCGGCGTTTCTTGCCAAATTATCTGAACAGGGGACGGTATTGAGAAATATCCGCAGCATGGATGCCTTATCGGCCCAGCTTCAGTGTTCCCGTGCTGAACTGCATACGATTGAGCACCTAGCGGCTAAGTTCGGCGCAAATATAGAGATAATCAAGGAACCTGAAAATGTTCTTTACACCGCTTTACACAGACCTGTTTTGCTGTTAACATTTTTTCTGTTTTTATGTTTGCTTACAATTCTTCCGACGAGAATCTACTTTATTCAAGTAGACGGAAATGCAATCGTTCCAGCCACCCAAATCCTGGAGGAAGCAGAGAAGTGCGGGATTCGATTTGGTGCTTCCCGTCGCTTGGTTCGCAGTGAGAAAGTGAAGAATGCCTTACTCAGTACCTTACCACAGCTGCAGTGGGCCGGGATCAATACAAGCGGCTGTGTGGCTACGATCAGCGTTAGGGAAAAAAACACGAACGAGGAGTTAACACCGGAGGTTGGAATCGGAAATATCATTGCAAAGACAGATGGTATTATCCAAACGTGTACTGTGTTAAACGGGACGGCGCTGTGTAGCGCAGGAGATGCTGTAACCGCAGGACAAATACTGGTGTCCGGTTATACGGATTGCGGGATTGCGTTGAAGGCGGTACGGGCGGAAGCAGAGATTACGGCGTCAACGATTCGTTCGGTTTCGGCGGTTACGTTACTACCAGATGTCATTCGGGGCGAGCAAATACACGAAGAAACAAAATTCAGCCTTCGTATCGGAAAAAAACTTATAAATTTATTTAAAGATAGTGGAATTTCGGATACCAGTTGTGTTAAAATGTATACGGAAGAATATCTGACGCTGCCGGGAGGATTTCGGTTACCGATTGCCCTTGTGACGCAACGTTGTATCTACTATGCGCCTTGTGATACATGGGATCCGAATTGGGATTCCTGGATTTCAGATGCGTGCAGGCAATACCTGCTTTCACATATGCAAGCAGGCCAAATTGTTATGGAAGATACGCATATTCGGCAAGCGAACGGCTTGTGTGGTTTTTACGGGAAATACGTATGCCTGGAAAACATTGGGCAGTTTATAGATGAGGAGATCATAAAATGACGGATAGACAAATTGAGCAGATCGTTAATGCTGAGCGCGTTGAAGATCTGATTGCTGTTTTCGGCTCCTTTGATGAAAACATCAAACGGATCGAGGATGCGCTGAATGTTTCCATTATCAATCGGGGAACGGATTTAAAGGTTACCGGTGAACCGGAGGCGGTGGATAAAGCAACCAGAACATTAGAAGGCCTCCTCAGCCTTGCTGCAAAAGGTGAGGTCATTGATGAGCAGCGAGTCCGGTATTTGATCACTTTGGTCAGTGAGGGCAACGATGCACTTGTTGCGAAGATGGCAAAGGATGTTGTTTGCATCACAGCGAAAGGAAAGCCGATCAAGGCCAAAACTGTTGGACAGCAGGAGTATATGAAGGCCATAGGGAAAAACACCATCACCATTGGTGTGGGGCCTGCCGGTACGGGTAAAACCTATCTTGCGGTTGCAGCTGCTGTTGCGGCTTTTCGGGAACGGACTGTGAACCGCATCATTCTGACCCGTCCTGCTGTTGAAGCAGGTGAACGGCTCGGCTTCCTTCCCGGCGATCTTCAGAATAAGGTTGATCCTTACCTTCGCCCGTTATATGATGCACTTTACGATATGCTAGGCCCGGAGACCTTTCAAAAGTATCAGGAGCGGGGGTCTATTGAGGTTGCACCGCTGGCGTATATGCGTGGCCGAACCTTGGATGATAGCTTTATTATCCTTGATGAAGCGCAGAATACCACAAAGGAACAGATGAAAATGTTCTTGACTCGTTTGGGATTTGGTTCAAAGATCGTTATCACCGGCGATGTAACGCAAATCGACCTCCCCGGGGATAAGACCTCCGGTTTGAAGGATGCGATCCGGGTCCTTGAGGATGTGAAGGATATTGCCATTTGCCGGCTGACGTCTGCTGATGTTGTTCGCCATGCTCTGGTACAGCAGATCATAAACGCATACGAAAAGGCGGACAGAAAACCTGTGCCGCCGAAGCCGTCCAGGAAGTTCCAGGGAAATTATCAAAGGAAGAAATAAAATGCAGAATTTAAAAATTAATTTGACCTTCGCCTGCTTTACACTGCAGCAGTATGCTGTTTCATCCATTATTAAAAAATGTATTGCCCAGACCCTTTTGATGGAAAAGATTTCTGTACCCTGTGAGATTAACGTGCTTATAACCGATGATAAGGGTATTCAGGCCATCAATAAGGCCAGCAGAGATCTGGATAAACCTACAGATGTACTCAGCTTTCCAATGTTTCAGCTGGAGGCAGGAAATCCTCCTGAGGATTGGGATGTGTACTTAGACCCCGAAACCGGGTTGTGTCCGTTGGGAGATATGGCAATTTCTTTGGAACGTGCTGTTTCCCAAGCAAAAGAATTTGGTCACAGCGTAAGACGTGAAGTTGGGTATTTGACCATTCATTCTGTACTGCATTTGCTTGGCTATGATCACTTGGATGAAGGTCCGCAGAAAGCACAAATGCGGAGCAGGGAGGAGGCAATCGCATCTTCCATTGCAAGAATGAACCGAAATTAAAACAGACAACAAAGGAGAATTCACATGGCATCAAAAACTGCTATGATCACAATTGCCGGACGTCCCAATGTGGGCAAGTCCACACTGACAAACCATCTTGTCGGTGAGAAAATCGCCATTGTATCCAACAAGCCTCAGACCACCCGTAACCGCATCTGCGGCATTGTAACAAAAGGGGATACCCAGTTCGTTTTCGTGGATACTCCGGGTTTCCACAAGCCCAGAACCAAGCTGGGTGACTATATGGTCAATGTTACAAAGGAATCTATCGCCGATGTGGATCTGACGATCCTGATGGTGGAACCCATTGCTTCCATTGGTCCTCAGGAAGAAGCATTGATCCAGCAGTTACAAGGTAAAAAATGTCCTGTCGTTCTTGCAATCAATAAAATCGATACTGTTGAAAAGGATACCCTCCTGGAGGTTATTGCCGCATACGCAGATGCCGCTTCCTTTGATGCGATCATCCCGATCTCCGCCAAAACCGGTGACGGTGTTGAGGAACTGATGAAGCTTTGCGAAAAATATGCGGTTGACAGCCCGTTCCTGTTTCCCGAAGATACTACCACCGACCAACCGGAACGTCAGGTGATGGCGGAAATCATCCGTGAAAAGCTACTGTGGTGTTTGGATCGGGAAGTTCCTCACGGTACAGCTGTGGAGATCACCAAATTCTCAGAGCGGGATAATGAGATCATTGATATCGATGCAACCATCTACTGTGAAAAAGCCAGCCATAAGGGAATCATCATCGGAAAGAAGGGTGAGATGCTGAAGAAAATATCCAGCATGGCCAGAGCCGATTGTGAACGCTTTATGGGAACCCGTGTTTATTTGACCACTTGGGTTAAAGTGAAGGAAAATTGGCGTGACAGCGATTTCCTGGTTCGCAATTTCGGTTACAGAGAATAATTTCCACGGTTATTCCTGTTCGGTCCTGACAATCCTATGATTGGAGGGATCGTGATGAATGCTAATAATTACTGGCAGATGTTTCTGGAAACGGGTGCTCCGGAATTTTATCTTCTTTACAATAGCGCCCGTAAATTGGAGAGTAATTATGTATTTGACAGTTCAGGGATTGGTACTTCGGGTCACAGCGTATAAAGATAGCGATGCGCTCCTGACGGTGCTTACCCGGGAGGAAGGAAAACTAACGGTAAAAGCAAGAGGACTGAGGAGAAATAACAGTCCTCTGATCGCACCGTGTCAGCTTCTGGCGTACGGAGAATTCACTTTGTTTGAATACAGAGGTATGTATACGATCAACGAAGCGCACTCCATTGAACTTTTTCAGCAGCTGCGTACCGACCTTTCGAAGCTGTCACTGGGTACATATTTTGCTCAGGCGGCGGATGTGATTGCACAGGCAGATCAACCCAATCCGGAGTTACTTTCCCTTGTCCTTAACTGCCTCTACGGCCTGTCAAAATTGAACGTGGATGAACGAAAGCTCAAGGCGATCTTTGAATTACGAACGGCTTGCATCGCCGGATATACTCCGGACCTTTCCGGATGCCACGGCTGTGGGGACCTGCGCCCCAATCGCTTTGATATCGCACAGGGTGTTCTTGAGTGTTCCGCCTGCCGTGACCTGTCTTCCAATGGTATTCGTATGCCGATTTCATCCGGCGTTCTGGATGCGATGCGCTACATTGTTGGATGTGATCCTAAAAGGATCCTTGCCTTTGATGCCGGTGAGCAAACACTGGAGGATTTATCACACGTTACCGAATCTTATTTAACTACACAACTGGAACGGGGATTTTCAACACTGGATTTCTATAAATCCCTGCAGCCTGTTTGATCCCGGAAGGGGAGAATGTAATGTCTGAATTATATGAAAAGTCAATTATTAAACTGGAACTGTACCAGATCCTGCAGCTGCTGGCAAACTATGCCGGCAGCAGAGAGGGAAAGGCGGCTTGTCTGCAGTTACACCCGTCATCCGATCCGGACACAGTACGGACTCTTTTATCAGAAACGTCTGCTGCTTCCGATCTTTGCACCCAGAAGGGCAACCCCAGCTTTGCGGATGTAAAGGATATCACCGCATCGTTGGAACGTGCTGACAGAGGAGGAAGCTTGCAGCCGAAGGAATTGCTGTCCATTGCAGCTGTTCTGCGGTGCACCCGCACAGTTAAGGCCTATATTTCGGATGAGGATAAAACAACGATTCTTGATCCGCTGTTCCGAATGCTGACGCCAAATAAGTATCTGGAGGACCGGATATTTGGTGCAATTTTATCAGAAGAAGAGATCGCAGATACTGCCAGCTCAGAGCTTGCCGATATTCGCCGTCATATGCGGATTCAGAGCGGCAAGATCAAAGATACCCTACAGAAGATCATCTCCTCACCGGCTTACTCAAAATTTCTGCGGGAGCCGATCATTACCATTCGCCAGGGGAGGTATGTTGTACCAGTCAAGAGTGAATGTAAAAATGATGTTCCAGGTCTGGTTCACGATGTCTCCGCAACCGGCTCTACTTATTTCGTGGAACCGATGTCAGCGGTAAATGCCAACAACGCATTGCGGGAGCTGGAACTGAAGGAGAAGAAGGAAATCGAACGGATTCTTGCGGAGCTTTCTGCTGAGGCTGCCGGCTACAGAGAAGCTATTTGTGACAACTTTACACTTTTAGTGCGTCTGGATGTGATCTTTGCAAAGGCACGTCTGGCGTACGCTATGAAGGCGTGGGCGCCAATCATAAACGATGATGGTAAGGTTGACCTGCGTAATGCCCGCCATCCATTGATCGATCCGAAGAAGGTCGTTCCGATTTCGGTGCACTTGGGCACAGATTTTGATACAATGATCATTACTGGCCCAAACACCGGTGGTAAAACGGTTACGCTAAAAACTGTTGGCCTGTTGACGCTGATGGCGGAGTGCGGTCTGCATATCCCCGCTGGCGATGGAAGCACATTATCTACTTTTGATGCAATCCTTGCTGATATCGGAGACGAGCAATCTATCGCACAAAGCCTGTCTACTTTCTCCAGTCATATGCGTACCATAGTAGACGTAGTGGAGGAATGTTCGGACAGAACCCTGGTTCTCTTTGATGAGCTTGGTGCCGGTACGGATCCTGCTGAAGGCGCAGCCCTTGCAATTGCGCTTATCGAATACTGCAGAAAGAACGGGAGCTGTGTTATTGCCACGACACATTACGCCGAGCTGAAGCTGTACGCTATGCGTACCAAGGGTGTCATCAACGCATCCTGTGAGTTTAACGTGGAGACGCTCCAGCCGACCTATAAGCTGCTTATTGGCATTCCCGGAAAGTCAAATGCTTTCGCAATTTCCAAGCGGCTTGGCTTATCTGATGATATTTTGAAAGAAGCTGCTGATTTAGTCGGACAAAGTGATAAGGACTTTGAAGATGTCCTGAGTCAGCTTGAGCATCAGCGGCAGCAGATGGAAGTTGCTCGTATGGAGGCAGAACGCCTTCGCCAGCAGACAGAAAGGATCAAGAAGCAAAGCGAAGAGTACAGCACGCAGCTGGAAAAGGAACGAACAAAGGCGATGGAACAGGCTCGCCGTGAAGCCCAGCAGATCATTGAGGAAGCACGTCGGGTGGCCAATGCTGCTTCTGATGAAATTAAGGCACTGAAAAAGCAACTGTCTGAAAACGCAGACACACAAGGGATCAACCAGCGGCAGAGTGAGCTTCGCAGAAGCCTCAATGAAGCCGAGACTCGTTTGCGTGCCGGACAAGTGCTAAGAGAACGTCCAGTTCCCACAAGAGGAATTCTGGTTGGTGATACGGTTGAGCTTCTGAAGCTGGGCACCAAGGCAAGTGTCATTGCTATTAATAAAGACGGCACTTATCAGCTGCAAGCGGGTATCCTGAAAATGTCCGCAAAACCGGATGAGGTTTATCTGCTGGAACATGAAAATCCATACAAAGAAAAAGGGGGACGACCTGCCCATTCCGGCCGTGAGATGAAGCTGTCCGCTATGGCCTCTGAGATCGATCTGCGTGGTATGGACAGCGTGGAAGCCATTTGTGTCCTTGACCGATATATGGACGAAGCAATGCGATCCAACTTAAAATCCGTCCGCATTATCCACGGAAAAGGGACCGGCACATTACGTGCAGCTGTCCAGCAATCCCTGCGAAAGAATAAATTTGTTAAAAAATTCCGCCTCGGCCAGTACGGCGAGGGTGAAGATGGCGTAACAATTGCCGAATTTTCCTGAATCCGGGCAACTGAATCTGTGCAGTTATGTGGAATATATTGGAAATGAGTTGACATTTTCGCCAGATTTGCTATCATATATGTAGATAACCACTGCGGTTTTACAGTAGCGGTATGAAGGAGTGTATTTGTATGTTTAGTAAAGAAGTTGTCGTTCGGTGCGAGTCTGGTCTGCATAACCGCCAGGCTACATACTTCGTGCAGAAGGCGAATGAATTTACAAGCAGTATTTGGGTTGAGTCGATGAACCGGAAGATGAATGCCAAGAGCCTTTTGGGCATTATGTCTTTGGGAATCATTACCGGTGCTACTGTAGTACTGTCTGCCTCCGGTCCTGATGCACAGGAGGCTGTTAACGCCCTGGAAGCACTGCTTCAGCGGGATGTTTACTGATAACTCATCGGACCACCGCCTCAATGCATTTTTTCCTGCGTTGAGGCGGTTCTTTTATGGAGTTTAAACTATGATCTTAGAAGAGCTTAAGGAAAAAGCTGCCGGATTACCATTGGTCCCCGGTGTATACTTGATGCGGGATAAGACCAATCAAGTTATTTACGTCGGCAAGGCAAAGAAGCTAAAGAACCGTGTCAGCCAATACTTTCAGGATACAGCATCGCATACCCCAAAGACCCGATTGATGGTAAGCAAGGTGGATCATTTCGATGTGATCGTTGCGGCTTCAGAATTTGAGGCTTTGGTACTGGAATGTTCTCTTATTAAGCGCCATCAGCCAAAGTACAATATCCTTTTGAAGGATGACAAAGGATATCCTTATCTTCGACTGAATATGAAGGATATCTACCCGGAAATTACACTCGTCAACCGTCCGGCGGATGATGGCGCTTCCTATTTTGGTCCCTTTGGAAGTAGGGGAACGACGAATGCTGTGATGCAAACGATCCGGTCCGTATTAAAGCTTCCTTCCTGCGGCAAGAAATTTCCCCGGGATGTGGGCAAAGAACGGCCGTGTTTGAATTATCATATGGGTCAATGTGCCGGTTGGTGTCAAAGTACAAGAACAGCTGAGGAGTACAGGCAGATCATTGAACAGGCGAAACAATTGCTTTCGGGTAACTATAAATCTGTGGCTGACCAGATTCGCACACAGATGCTGTCAGCTGCCGAAGCGCTGAACTTTGAACTTGCTGCAACTTTGCGTGATCGACTGAACGCAGTAGAGGCTTTGAGCCAAAAACAGCTTGTTACCGCACTGACTTTAGCAGATACCGATGTGATCGGATACGCACAAACGGAGTCCAATGCCTGTTTTACAGTCCTGCATTTTAGTGGTGGAAACTTATTGGATAAGGATTTTGAGATCATCGCTTTGCCGGACGATCCGGAAACAGCGGTTTCCAGCCTGATGAAGCAGTATTATCTTAACAGAGGATTTGCGCCGAAGATGGTTTTGCTGCCGTTTAAGATCGATGACAGTGAATTGTTTGAGGAGCTGCTCTTGCAGCAGTTTGGCAGAAAACCGAAGCTTCGGATCCCGCAAAGGGGAGAGAATCTGTGTCTTGTTGCTCTTGCAGAAAAGAATGCGCTTGAAGAAGCCCAGCGTGCCGCAACCAAAGAAGAACGGACCCATGGTACACTGGTTCTGCTTGGGAAAATGCTGGGAATCGATCCGCCTGAGAGGATCGAAGCATATGACATTTCCAATATTTCGGGAACGGATATCGTTGCCGGAATGATCGTGTTTGAAAACGGTAAACCACATAAAAGCGCATATAAACGTTTTATGATCCAGGACCTGCAAAATCAGGATGACTATGCATCAATGCAGCAGGTGATCACAAGGCGGTTCACCCATTTAAAAAACGAAGATAGGGGATTTGACAGCGCACCTGATCTTGTTCTGATCGACGGCGGTGTGGCGCACGCCGCTACAGCCCTTGAGACGATTTTGCAACTGGGATTGCATCTGCCTGTGTTTGGTATGGTCAAGGATGACAAACACCGCACACGTGCCCTTGTGACGCCTGAAGGAAAACAAATCGCTATCGATGGTCAGCAGTCTGTTTTTTCTTTTATTGGAACCATTCAGGAAGAGGTTCACAGATTTGCGATCACCTACCACAGAAAACTGCGCAGCAAGCGTCTGAGATATTCTGAATTAGACACGATCCCTGGCGTTGGACCAAAGCGCAAGGAAGATTTGCTGAAAGCATTTAAATCCATCACCGCAATTCGTTCCGCTGCTATGGACGATCTTACACGAGTGCTGCCAAGAGATGTGGCATATGCCGTTTATCAACACTTTCATACTGCATCGGGAGGGGAGAAGCGAGAATGAGAGTCATTACCGGAAAGGCCAGAGGTGTTGCGTTAAAGACACCGGACGGGCTTGCAACAAGGCCAACAGCAGACCGTGTGAAGGAAGCGTTGTTCAGTATTATTCAGTTTGATATCCCCGGTGCTGCAGTTTTGGATTTGTTTGGTGGTACCGGTCAGCTCGGGATCGAAGCGCTGAGCCGTGGTGCAAAGTGTGCAGTGTTTACCGACGAAAGGGAAGATGCCTGCCGATTGATCAGAGAGAATTTGAAGCGAACAAAGCTTGATGCACATGCGAAAGTTCTTCGTTCTGATTATATGGCATATTTGCGTACCTGTCGGGAAAAATTTAATATTATATTTCTTGATCCACCTTATGCAGAAGTTTTTTTAGAAAATTCGTTAAAAATGATAACAGAAATTGACATTTTGCAAACTGGTGGTATAATAGTTACGGAACGCCCTGTCGGGAAGGAACTTTTATGCGAATTTCCGGGATATAAACGCTCCAAAGACTATAAATATGGCAAAACATTACTTGCTATTTACCGCAAAGAGTGATTTGCAAAGAGGGTAATTATGACTATTGCCGTTTATCCCGGCAGCTTTGACCCTATCACAAGCGGGCATTTGAACATCATTCAGCGTGCAGCCAAGATATTTGACCATCTTATCGTTTGTGTGATGGTAAATTCATCCAAGGCTCCGATGTTTTCCCAGCAGGAGCGTGTGGATATGATCCGTAGTGTAGTCGGTGATCTTCCCAATGTGGAAGTTGATTCTTCGGATGCACTTCTGGCTGAATATGCCAAAAGCAAGGGTAGCTGTGTTATCATTAAAGGATTACGTGCCGGTTCGGATTTTGAAAATGAATTCCAAATGGCGCTGATCAATCATAAAATCAACCCGGCACTGGATACTATGTTTTTGACTGCCGAGCATCAATTTATGTATTTGAGCTCCAGCACAGTCAAGGAATTAGGGTGCTATGATGTTGATTTGTCGGATTTCCTGCCGGAACCGATCATTCCCGTATTCAAACAGCGTATTGCTGATATCCGTCAAGGAGGAGATAGAAAATGAACGAGCAGAATATTGAAGATATTATTTCCGCATTATACGATATGGTGCAGGATGCCAGAGCGTTGCCCTTGGGTGCCGATAAGTGCATTCTTGAGCGTGAGAAAGTCCTGGATATGCTGGACGAGATCATTGCCCAGATGCCCGAGGAGCTGAAGCAGGCCCGTACCATCGTTGAGTCCCGCAACGAGCTGATCGGCCAGGCTCGCCGTGAGGCTGAAAACACCATTCGTCAGGCTCAGGAGAAGGCTGAGAAGATGATCGCCGAAGAGGAGATCTATCAGGAAGCTAAGCGCCAGTGCCAGGAAATGGTCCTGCAGACCCAGACCCGTATGGCAGAGCTGCGTAAAGCAAGCAATGACTATATGGACGACGCACTGCGCCGAACAGAAGAGGCTATTGCTATGTCTTTGGAAGATGTGCGGGATACCCGTAGCAAATTCAGAGCCTTGGTGGAAGCGCAGGAAAAGCGTGCTGCTGTTTCTGCCGCTCAGGAAGATCTGTAAATAGAGAAAACAGCTCAAACCATGCGATTTGAGCTGTTTTTTTGAATGATATGGAGGTTGTATTCATGAACTACTTAGACCGTTACCACTTCTGGTGTAATGCCGGTTTGCCGGAAGATGTATGCCGGGAACTTGACTCCATTAAAAATGATGAGGAGGAGCTGAAAGGGCGCTTTGGCGGTGATCTTCAATTTGGCACTGCCGGTATGCGTGGTATTATGGGCGCCGGCAGCAACCGTCTGAATCGCTATACCGTTCGCAGAGCAGCTCAGGGTATGGCCGCTTGGCTTTCTTCCACTGATCTGCCCCAGAAAGCTGCCATCGGTTATGACTCCCGTCACAATTCTCAGTTGTTCGCTGAGGTATGCGCAGTTGCTTTTGCAGAAGCCGGTATCCATACATATTTGTATGACCGCTTGGCACCTACACCTATGCTTTCTTACGCTGTGCGTGAACTTGGCTGCGGCTGTGGTATTGTAATCTCTGCCAGTCATAATGCCGGTGCGTATAATGGTGTAAAGTGTTACGGTCCTGACGGCTGCCAGATGACAGACGAGCCTGCAGCAGTCGTTACCGAGAAAATTGGCACCATTGCTTATTTTATCCCCGAAGAAAAGTCCTTTGATGCATTTATGGCGGATGGCTTGATCTCTTACATCGGACAGGATATATGGGAAAAGTACTATCAGACTGTCTTGGCAGAAGCTGTCGATCCTGAGATGATCCGCTCTGCTGGTCTTGACATTGTATATACTCCTCTGTGCGGCACCGGCAACGAGCCTGTGCGTGAGATTCTGGGCCGCCTTGGGGTTAACATTACGGTCGTATCCTGCCAGGAAAAGCCTGATGGTGACTTTAAGACCTGTGAGTATCCCAACCCCGAAACGGATGCAGCGTTGAACGAGAGCTATAAGGTCGCCAAGAGTGCTCCCTGTGATGTGATTCTGGGTACAGATCCCGATGCCGATCGTGTTGCAATCGCTGTACCTTGTGGTGACGGTTACCAGAAGCTTTCCGGCAATGAACTGGGCTGCTTGCTGTTGGATTATATTCTGAAGGCACGTGCTGCGCAGAATAGCATTCCCAACGGTGCGATCACAGTACGCAGTATCGTTTCTTCTCCGCTCGCTGATCAAATTGCAAAACACTATGGCGTTGAAATGAAGGCTGTACTTACCGGCTTTAAGTACATTGGCGGTGAGATTTTAAACCTGGAAGAAAAGGGCGAGCAGGACAAATTTGTCTTTGGTTTCGAGGAAAGCTGTGGCTACCTGAAGGGAACGTATGCCCGTGATAAGGATGCTGTTGTTGCTTCTATGTTGGTTTGCGAAATGGCCGCCAGCTTAAAGAAGCAGGGTAAGACTATTCTGGATGCATTGAACGAAATTTATGCTACCTATGGCTACTACTTGGCTTATGTTCAGAGTATTGAGCTGACCGGTGCAGACGCAATGGAGAAAGCTGCAAAGATGATGGCGGATCTGAGAGACTCTGTTCCTGAGACGATTGGCGGAGCAAAGGTAACCTGTGTCCGTGACTACCGTAGCAGCATTTCCAAGAATGTTGTCACCGGAGAAGAAAGTGCGATCCAGCTGCCGAAATCCAATGTCCTTGAATTCCTTTTGGGTAACAGTGGCAGTGTAATTGCTCGTCCTTCCGGTACTGAACCGAAAGTGAAATTCTACTATACGGCCGTTGCACAGGACAAGGATGCTGCCAAAGCACTGCTGGATGCAATGGTTGCGCAAATGTCAAAGTAAATGATTCCTAACAACAGAGGGCAGAGTGATCTGCCCTCTGTTCTATTTTCGGGTATACAGAATAAGATTTAACGAAAGGGGAGAGCAGTATATGATTGCAGTTGGGAAAAAACGGGAAGAAAGAATGTCATTTCCATTGCGTACGATATGGGGAGTAGTAGCTGCCTCTGTCGTGACATTGATAGCATCTTGTGCGCTGTCATTTTTGGTTTTTACCGATAAGATAAATGAAGAAAGAATAGATCTGGGTGTGTGTGTTGTCCTCATTGCTGCCTCGTTTGTTGGCTGCTTGCTTTCGACCGGATTCGCAAAAGCCAGGCTGGCATTGCAGGGGGCACTAACGTCAGCTTCATTTCTTTCAGTGCTGTTAGCATTCAACGTTCTGATATTAGGTGCTGAGCTTTCCGGTTTTCTTGTGCGTGCCTTAATGGTCGCTGTTGGTGGCATTGCAGCGATTTTAGTGTCGGCAGGGAAGGGGAGAAAAAAGCGTCATCGTTAAGTTGTACAAAAATTTTAGCTAGGTAAATCAAATTTACCTAGCGACATTTAATATGCAAGAATACTTGCAAAACTATATTTAGTGTCAGCATTTATGTGACTTGCCCAACATCTTGAGAAAATGTTGATAATGATAAATCCAGCACTCACTTTTGTTTCTTGAGTTTACATAATCGTGTTGACATAAATATTGGCATAATTTACAAAAATAGTAAAAATATCCAAATTTGCTTGCAATACCGTGGTTTTTGGTGTATAGTATTTAAGCAATCTGTCGAGAGTGCCGTTATGTGCCGAGAATGTTATGTCTGCTGATATTTGCACCTTATAGCGTTTACGGATACAGTTGGAGGGCTGATTGATTATGTCTGCGGCAAGATTGTCGGAGCACTTGGCTTCCGTATGCAGGATAAGACGCTTTTTTCTTGCATTTATTTGGTGTCTGTCGTTGATGTCAGGCATATTCTTTTCTTATTTATCCCGAGACATTCTTTCTTCTTTGATGTGTACTGCTCCAATGTGCCGTACATCGATCGTCAGTCTGGGTGTGATTATTCTCTTTCCTTTGGTTTTAGCCGCTTGCGCTGCTGTTTTTTCAGTATCGGATTTGGTTTATCTGATACTCTGTATGGACGGTATTTCCTTTGGCTACTGTCTTTCAGGTTCTGTTATTGCATTTGGTTCAGCAGGGTGGCTCATACTTTGGTTGCTTTCTTTTTCTAAAATCACGCTGTTAATACCAAGATTATATTTCTTTCTTAAGTGTGCTTTAGAAAAGAAGGTCCAGTTGTCTTACTTTGTTTACTTAATAATCGCTGTGCTAATCATATGTACTTTTGATTATTTTTGTATATCCCAGTTTCTAATGAAGCTAACGTTATGACCGTAAAGGGAAGGGTATATTCATTTATGTTGGATTTGATTCAGGCCTATGAGAATTACCTCACTAAGGTAAAACAGGCATCCGGCAATACCATATCTTCCTATATGCGTGATATTCGCCAGTTTTCCGATTGGCTGCGTACTGCGCAGAATATGGAGGTATTTGATGCCACACAACTGAATATTGCCCAGTATATGCAGCACCTTGAAGCTAACGGAAAATCCGGCGCAACCGTGTCCAGATCTCTTGCCAGTCTCAAGAATTTTTATGCGTATTTAGTCTCTTCCGGTTTTATGGAGAGGACACCTGTCACAGATATTCATATTGATAGAGGCGAAAAAAAGCTTCCTCAGATCCTGAATGGTCGTGAGATCGAACTGCTACTTTCACAACCTGTTTGCGTTGATCCAAAGGGATTCCGTGACAAAGCAATGCTTGAAGTTATGTACGCCACAGGCATTCGTGTTACAGAGCTGATCGATTTGGATGTTGAAGATGTTAATCTTGACCAAGGTATCATAAAATGCACTGGCGTAAAGAAAACAAGAATTATCCCGTTGTATCCTGCTGCATTAAGAGCGCTTAGTGTTTATATGCGTGAAATCCGAGATTCGATGGTCACGGATCCTGACGAAAGAGCTCTCTTTGTAAATGTCAGTGGTGTTAGAATGAGCCGGCAAGGCTTCTGGAAAATTCTCAAGCATTACCAAGCAGCTGCGCACATCGAAAAAGAAATCACACCACATACATTGCGTCACAGTTTTGCGGTTCATTTACTGGAAAACGGTGCCGATCTTGGGTCGCTGCAGGAGCTGATGGGCCATAGTGATATTTCGTCAACACAGCTCTACACGCAGATGATCAATCAACGATTGAAATCTGTTTATGAAAAATGCCATCCAAAAGCATAAAATGTCTGCTGTGCAATCGCACAGCAGACATTTTTAGATAATTAACTATGGTAACCTGTCATTGCAGCCAGAAGATCTATCTCCATTTCTTGGATATCCTTCTTCATTTCCAAGCCCTCATCAATATCCACATCAGTGTATTGACCGTTATGTGTGCATACGATCCGGTTGGTCTTGCCGGCTAAAAGCAATTCGACAGCCAAATACCCCATTTTTGTGGCATTTACCCGATCTCGTCCGGTAGGGGAGCCGCCACGTTGAATGTGGCCCAATACTGTCACACGAGGATCCAGATCAATAGAGTCACGGATTTTTTGCGCAATATCTGTAGCCTGACCTGCACCTTCCGCAACCACAATCATATAATGGGTGAAGCCGTGAAGACGAGCCTGGCGCAGCTTTTCGATAACATCTTTTTCGAAATCGATCTCTTTCTCAGGCACAAGAACAGCAGTGGCACCTACAGCCAAACCTACATACATTGCCAGAAAGCCTGCATTTCGGCCCATGACCTCTACAACAGAGCAGCGCTCGTGGGATTGCATCGTATCACGTAGCTTATCAATGCACTCAATTGCTGTATTTGCTGCAGTATCAAAACCGATGCAGTAGTTTGTACAGCAAATATCATTATCGATGGTGCCAGGGATACACACAACGTTAATTCCGTATTTTGACAGCGCTCTTGCACCTCTGAAAGTGCCGTCACCGCCGATTGCGACGATACTATCCAGGCCGAGGAACTTGCATGTAGAAACTGCTCTAAGCTGTCCTTCTTCAGTCATAAACTCCTTGCTGCGGGCAGTGTAAAGAATAGTGCCACCACGGTTGATCGTTCTGGAGACGCTGCTGGCATCCATTTTTTGCACATCACCGTGGATCAAACCATTCCAACCACGACGAATACCATAGACCTCAATTCCATGGTACAGACAGGTGCGAACAACAGCACGAACAGCAGCATTCATGCCTGGGGCGTCGCCACCGCTTGTAAGTACGCCAATACGCTTAACACTCATAAGGATTCCTCCTGTTATAATATCTATTATTTCTTTACATTTTAACACCAATAAGTCTGATTGTAAAGCTAAAATAGAATTAATCTTTTTTGCATACCAAGTGTTGACTTGAAAGAATTAACGCACAAACCATTACAAATCCGATACAAACTAACAATTATAGAAAGGGGAGGGAAATGATGGATATAGTATCTATAGTAATTGGACTACTGGTCATTATTTGCCCAATCGTAGGAATTACAATTGCAATTATGATCGCCATCAACCACAAACCAAGCATCAATCAACAAGTCCCGGTTAATCCTAGGCATGTAAATAGTATTTCACCGCAAAGCTATGAACAAGCATATGAACGTGAATACTTATTATCGCTAAACGAGAAGAACCAATACTGGAAATTGCGCCAATGGGCGGATTCCAGAAAAATGATCGTATTTACAAAAGTACCCCTATTGGACCTAATCAGCCCACGAAGGACCCAAAGCAACTATAATACACTACTATGGAAGATTCAAGCAAAGCATGTTGACTTCGTAATCTGTGATGAAAATATAAATGTTAAATGCGTTGTTGAGGTCATGGATAGCAGCCATAACCAACCTGATAGAATCGAAAGAGATAGATTTGTTAGGGGAGTATTAGAAGCTTGCGGATACAAAGTTGTCCAAACATACAATGTAAATCCAGATGTGCTTGATAGAATTTGTGGCTTTTATAAAGAAATTCGCCACGACGGAGAGACCGTCGCAGCGGATGAAACCGGCAGGACTTACCGGAGCTGAGGGGCTCCGGTAAGATCCCGCCGATTATTTTTACTCATATTTGCCACGCTTACGGAACTTCGAGACCAGGGAGGAGAACCAAGCCTTGAGCTGGATCCACTTGACCTGAATAAAACCAACGCAACAAAATAACCACTTTGTTTCAGGTTCTGGATCCGGACCGGCCATCTCATAATAGGGGATGGGTGGCAGCTCCGGAACACAATGAGAATCGAAAAAGTGAGCGTATTTGGGTATGAATGTCAAGATCCGAGAGCCGAAGGGCCACCATAAAATAGAATCAAACTCCAAATTTTCGGATATTCTGGATTCCCGATCTGCTTCAGCCTCGGTTAAAACAACCTTACGATGAATGCGCTTAGCCCAGGTAAAAACACGTAGCCTAGTATCACAAAGATATAAACCATCAGTCAGATCTCGAAGCTTCTTATCTATGTCAAATGACTGAGAAAATAAATATACCTTGCATTGATAATGACGCTGCAGCTTAAACCAATCACGAACATCCGTAGCAAATTTTTTGAAATCACGATTGTCCCAGATCATACCAACTTCATCAACTAAAACCAGAGAATGAGAATCAAAGGACTTTTTTCCTATATCAGATACATCGAAAAGACGAACACCAGGAACATTAATTCTTTCGGTACAATATACTGTCCAACCCTTCTTCATAACGTGATCAACAGCGAGACGGGTCATAAGCGTACTCTTGCCGGAACCCTTTTTACCAAAAACCATATAGAGCTTGTAAGGGTTAAGATATTTCCGTGTAGAAAAGTGGAAGATCAGCATTACTACAACGAACCAAAAAATAATCTTAAACAAACTAAACCAAAAATTCATAAAACCTCCTTTAACCCTACCCCAAACCCCTTCCCTTAATGGTTCCAAATACAGAGAATGACAAAAAAACAAGTTTTTTCTTTGAAACCAATAAGGGAAGGGGCTTTGTGCGGGTAAGGGGGGACAACGAACTTTTCCCCCCTGTGACCCCCCTTTTGGGGGGAGTAAGAGAGAATACTTGAAATAATAAACAGAAAAGATAACGGGGAGTAAGAGAGAATACTTGAAATAATAAACAGAAAAGATAACGCAGAAAAGATAGAAGCAGAAAAGATACGAAAAGGAAAACATTAAAATAAAGACAGTAAAAAACTACACACAGAAGCCAAACCTTTAAAAAGACAAATAGATCTAATAGGAAAAAAAGTTAAAAAGCAAACAAATATAAAAATTCAATTAGATCTAACAAAGAATGAAAAAAATCTTAAGTTCTTATAGACCTCTGATCATCCGAAAAATAAGACAAACAATGGCCACCGTCCAGAGCATAGTAAACACTCAAAGAACAAGTCACTGGTATAGACAAATTTAAGTAAATCAACAATAGATTCAAACATAATGGTCAAAAGGGCCCCAGCGAGCTGGGGGCCCTTTTTCCTTTCTTAGGATTTGGACAACAGACGACCAAAGATACCAATTGCACCACCCAGGAACAGAATACCAGTAGTCATCAGCAAGATCGGAGTAGAAACGATCTTCCCAGCAACATCACCAACAGTAGACAAAACCTCAGTGGCAACAGTACCCAGATCACCCAACAAAGTACCCATAGTAGCGGTATCAGTCAACATCACAGGCATAACGCAAACCTCCTTTAAGACTTAGAGAGCAGACGACC
>JAFSFK010000120.1 GCA_017435245.1 Oscillospiraceae bacterium
AGCGTGTACAGCGCCTTGGCATTGTTTCGCAGGGAGGAATAATAGCTGTCAAGACCGAAATCCTCGATATCTTCATCCGGATAATCCAGCACCGCATGGAAATGGCTGCACAGATCGGTCAGGTCGTTATAAATAGGAGACAGCTTCTTTTGCAGTACGCCGCCCACTTGACCGGCAGCGTTGGTGGCGGCATCGGCGGTGTCCGCCTCAATCAGGTCGATCACTGCTTCTGCCTGAGTCAGATCCAGCTGTCCGTTCAAAAATTCACGCTTGGTAAACTCCCCACGCTGGGCAGGTCTTGCGCCGGCCTGATACAAAGCGGTCAGTCCTGCAGCCAGCACCGCCGGCGAGCCGTGACAGTGAAATTCCACCGTATCCTCACCGGTGTAGCTCCGGGGGCCACGGGAGTAGACTGCCATACACTGATCGATGACTCTGCCCTGAGCGTCCTTCAGCTGACCCAACATCAGCTTTCGGTCCGGGGCCTCCCAAAGGGGCTTCCCGCTATTTAATGTAAACACCTTTCCGGCCACTTGGGCACAGCCCTCACCGGAAAGCCGGATGATGCCGATGGCACAAACTTGATTGCCGGTGGAAACGGCAGCGATAATATCCGACATTCTTACATTCTCCTTATAAAACACATTATAAGTAATATACCACTAAGCTGCGAAAAAAGCAATTCCAAAGGCACATATTCTGCCCATTTCCGGGGAAACTACCATTCAGAGGTGAGACAATGTTGCAGCCAACCTATCCCGGACCGCTGACCGATCGGAATATCCGCAGCATTTTTGATGGGACAGATGATTTTATTGTCCGTGAACTGTGCTGCGGAAAAAACACCCTTTACGCCTATGCAATCGACGGCTTGATCTCCGGTGCCGATGCATCGGATTACATCTTCAAGCCCATCACAGAGCATTTATCCGGGGAAACCCTGGAGCAGCAGTATACCGCCGCACTTCGGGGCAGTGTTTATAACTGTGTTGCAAAGCCTTGTGAGGATCTGGATATGGTGGCGTTGATGTTGGTTAACGGCTTTTGTGTGGTTCTGTTTCCCAATGTGGGTGTTATTGCCTTTGAGGTGCGGATTGGAGTTGCCAGAAGTCCCGGCGCTCCGGAGGTGGAAAACACCGTCAAAGGCCCGAAGGATGCTTTCGTGGAGACGGTACGAATCAATACCGGTCTGGTCCGCCGCCATCTTCGTTCTCCGGACCTGCGGTTCTACGGCACCCAGGTGGGAAGTAAAAGCTTGACTTATGTGTCGGTGGTCTGGTTAGAGGGTGTCACCGACCGGGAATTGGTTGAGAAAATGAAAAAGCGTCTGTCTTCTATCCAAATTGAAGCGATGCTTTCTCCGGCTTCTGTGGAGGAGTTTGTCACCGGCTCCCGGACCACCGCCTTTCCGCTGCTGCAATACACCGAGAGAACGGACCGCTTCTGTCAGGGAATCCTGAACGGTCAAGTGGGACTGCTGATCGACGGACTGCCCTTGGGCTATCTTGCTCCGGTGGATCTGGGCGGTCTGATGGAAAGTCAGGAAGACCGGGGGATGGACTATATCAGCGCCTCCTGCATCCGTGTGCTCCGTTATGCCGCCTTGCTGCTGAGCCTGCTGCTGCCCGGATTCTTTATTGCGCTGAGTGCCTTTCACCACGAAATGATCCCCCTACCTTTATTAAATGCGATTATCGAAAGCCGCCAAAGCGTGCCTTTTTCTACGGCGGTAGAGGTGCTGGGGCTGCTCATTGCCTTTGAACTGCTTCAGGAGTCGGGGATTCACCTGCCTCAGGCCATCGGTCAAAGTGTCTCGGTGATCGGTGGCATCGTAGTGGGCACAGCCGCTGTGGAAGCAAAGCTGATCTCTCCGGCGGCACTGATCGCCGTCAGCATCGCCGGTGTCTGCGGCTTTGTCCAGCCAAACCGGGATCTGGCAGAAGCAGTCCGGGTCTGGCGATTTCTGTTGGCGGTGCTGGGAGCTTTGGGCGGTCTGTTCGGCGTGACAGCGGGAGCGATTGGTTTGTTGATCCACCTTTCTGGATTGACAAGCCTTGGGCGGTCCTATCTTGCGCCCTTCTCAGAGGGAAAGGTACCCGATATTCTAAGAGATAAGCTAAAGAATCATAAAAACCGAAACAGGAGGACCGGCTGTTGAAAAAGTGGAGCGTTTACCTGCTACTTCTGGCAGTTATCCCAGTCCTCAGTTTTGGTGGCTTAGGCGGTGAGGATGTGGGAAAGCTTTGTCCGGTACAGGCGGTGATGATCCGCCGGGAAAATGACGGTCTGCGGATTATAACCGATGGAGGGCAGAGTGGTTGGGGAGAGGACGTGTCGTCTGCCATGGAGGACTTGAAGAAAACCGCTTCTGCAAACGTGTTTTTGGATACGGCAGATTATCTTCTGTTAAAACCGGGAACGGAAGTGTGGCTGAAGGAGTTAAAACATCATTTGCGCCCCTCCTGCAGTGTGTGTTATGCATCCGGAGCCTTGGATTTGGTTGAGGCAGCAGCTTACTTGCAGATACACCAACCGAGCTTGACACTGACCCAATACGAAGCTGGTCAAAGAGATTTTTCAACATTAGTATATCAAGAAGGGAGAATGGCCCTTGTACGATCATAAGATACCCCACCGTCAACTGTCGGCTTGGCTTGTGGCAGCAATCATACCCACAGTGGTGCAGTTAACCGCCGGCGCATCCTGGATCAGTGTTCTGCTGGTAGCGGTGCTGAGTTTGCTGTGCATTTGGTTTCGGTGGAGCTTTGGGGCAGTCGACCGGGGAAAAGCAGTTTCGTTCATTGAACTGGTGCTTCTTGCGCCGGTGCTGGGAACA
>JAFSFK010000010.1 GCA_017435245.1 Oscillospiraceae bacterium
GCCAGCATCTGCTGTTCGCCGCCGGAGAGCGTGCCGGCGATCTGCTTGCGGCGTTCCTTCAGTCGGGGAAACAGCGTAAACATCCGCTCCAGATCTTCTTTGGACACATCCTTCTTGGTAAAGGCACCCATTTCCAGATTCTCCTGCACGCTCATCTGCAGAAAGATCCGTCTGCCCTCCGGTACGTGAGCAAGGCCCTGGTGCACCAGCTTATAGGCATCGGTATGGGAGATATTCTTATCCATAAAGGTGATGCTGCCGGCTCTAGGATGCATCAAGCCGGAAACGGTCTTAAGAATCGTACTTTTACCAGCACCGTTGGCGCCGATCAATGCTACAATTTCCCCTTCGTTGACCTCAAAGGAAACGCCCTTGACTGCGTGGATGGCACCGTAATACACGTGAATATCATCTACTTTTAAGATCATCGTCAGTCCGTCTCCTTCTTTCCAAGATACGCCTCAATAACGGCGGGATTGTTTTTGATCTGCTCGGGAGTTCCCTTTGCAATGATGCGTCCGTAGTTCACCACCACAATACCCTCACATACGTTCATAACCAGGTTCATATCGTGCTCAATGAGGAAAATGGCGATCTGGAAGGTATCTCGGATCCGGCGGATCTGGTGCATCAGTTCTTCCGTTTCCGTGGGGTTCATACCGGCAGCAGGCTCGTCAAGCAGAATGATGGAGGGGTTTGTTGCCAGGGCACGGGCGATCTCCAGACGGCGCTGGACACCGTAAGGCAGGCTGCCCGCCTTAACATCTGCAATATCCGCAAGACCCATAAACTCCAGCAGCTCCATAGCCCTCTTGTTCGCTTCCTTTTCAGCCTTGAAATAAGGAGGAAGCCGCAGCAGCGAGGAGAGGAAACCACACTTGATGGAGTTGTGCATACCAACCTTGACATTGTCCAGTGCGGACATATCCGTAAACAGGCGGATATTCTGGAATGTTCTGGCAACGCCCAGACGGTTGACCTTTGCAGTGGTCATACCCTTGGTATCAATGCCGTTGACCAGGATACTGCCACGGGTGGGCTGATAGACACTGGTCAGCAGGTTAAAAATAGTAGTCTTACCGGCGCCGTTGGGACCGATCAGTCCGGAGATCTCAGTAGGTCCGATGGTCATATTGAAGCCATCCACAGCTGTCAAGCCGCCAAAGTCAATACCAAGATTCCGAACATCCAAAACCGGCAGCTTGCCTTTATCCTGCTCACGCATCAGATTGGTGGTGGTGACTTCCACCATATGCTTGGGATAATTATCTTTCTTCATTCAGACCCACCTCCTTTCCGGACTTTTTAAACAGCTTTCTTACGCTGTCTTTGATCCAGGCCGTAACGATCTGGACCATCTGCTTAAACTTGGGAGACCAGGTCATCAGCATAACCACGATCAGAACGATGGCGTACAGGATCATACGGTAGTCGTACAGTGAGCGCATTGCCTCGGGCAGCACATACAGAACAGCCGCTGCGATCACAGAACCGAGAATATTACCCATACCACCCAAAACCACAAACACCAGAATATCGATGGAAGTATTGAAGTCAAACTTGGTTGCGCTGACACTGGCAAAGTTCAGGCCGTACAGTGCACCCGCCATACCGGCAAGCACAGCAGCAGTAACAAAGGCTTTCATCTTAAATGCGGTCACATTGATACCAACAGATTCCGCAGCGATACGGTTGTCACGGATGGCCTTAATGGCACGGCCCTCCTTAGAATTTACCATATTCAAAACAACAAACAGGGTAAACAGAATCAGCGCAAAGCCAACACCGAAGGTGGCAAGCTTCTCGCCGGCGGCACCCATAGGTCCTTCCAGGATCTTCTTACCGCCCTCCGCCAAATGCAGATTCTCAGCCTTGAATGCAAAATGCAGGCCCAGCGCATCTTTACCGATGTAGAGATTGCCGATAATATTCTTCAAAATTTCGCCAAAGGCCAACGTGACGATGGCCAGATAGTCACCCCGCAGTCGCAAAACTGGTATACCGATCAGGACGCCGGCAACACCGGCAACCACACCGCCGCCGGCCATTGCCAGGAGCAGCCGCAGGATATCGTTGTCGATCACACCCTTCAGGCAGGCAGCGATCACCACACCGGTAAAAGCACCAACACCCATAAAGCCTGCGTGTCCCAAGCTCAGCTCGCCGGAAATACCTACGACCAGGTTCAGGGAAACTGCCAAAACGATATAAACACAAATAGGGATCAAATAACCTTTAACAGATCTGGTCAGCACACCTGCATTGGAAAGGACCTGCATGACGATAAAGGCAATGATCACAACCGCATAGGTGGCAAAATTCTTGCCGTTCTTTTTCAGCCAATTCTTCATTGTTCCCACCTCAAACTTTCTCCTGGACCTGCTTGCCCAGCAGACCGGCAGGCTTCACCAGCAGCACAAGGATCAGCACAAGAAATACGATGGCATCACTGAACTCACTTGCAAGATATGCCTTGCTGAAGGTCTCGATCACACCCAGCAGAATACCACCCAGCATTGCGCCGGGGATAGAACCGATACCACCAAAGACTGCAGCGGTAAAGGCACGGATACCGGGCATAGAACCGGTGGTGGGCATCAGCGTAGGGACGGTAGAGCAAAGCAAAACACCTGCGATGGCAGCCAGTGCAGAGCCAATAGCAAAGGTGGTGGAAATGGTCCGGTTAACATTGATACCCATCAGCTGGGCAGCATCCCGGTCCTCAGAAACAGCACGCATAGCCTTGCCGATCTTGGTCTTACCGGTAAACAGTGTTAGAGCAACCATAATCAGCACACTGGCTACCACAGTTACGATGACCTGTCCGGTGATCACGATCTGACCACCAAACAGCTGCACAGGCTCGATGGCCACAACACTGGGATAGATCTTGGGTGCAGATCCCCAGATCAGCTGTGCGGCATTCTGCAGGAAGTAACTGACACCAATAGCAGTGATCAAAACCGCCAGGCTGGGAACACCCCGCAGGGGCTTATAGGCCAGTCCCTCGATAAGAATTCCCAACAGCGTACACACGACCATAGCCGCCAAAACACTGACAATGGGAGGCAAACCCAGATACTGGGTAACGCAGAAGGATATGTAGGCACCCACCATGATTACATCGCCGTGGGCAAAGTTCAGCATTTTGGCGATACCGTAGACCATCGTATAGCCAAGAGCAATGATGGCATATACTGCACCGATGCTGATTCCGTTGATCAAAGACTGAATAAAGCTCAAAACAGTTTCCTCTCTTTCCTGACAGTCTATGACAAAGGCCGACAGATCAGTCTCTGTCATAGGCTGTCCGCATATTACGCAGTTACGCACAAGCCGGACAGGGGGTGATCCCCCCTGCCCAGCTGCAGATTATCGCATTCGGAATTATTCAACACCAACGTAAACGCCGTTCTCGATCACCACTGCCATGGGGCTCTTGGAAACAGCACCGGTGGCATCCCAAGTCATACCCTCGCCGGTCAGACCGTCAACGGTGAAGTCAGCAGAGGTGAACTGTGCCACCAGTGCCTCACAGATCTCCTCAGCACTCATATCGGCAGTGATGCCGGCAGCGGTGCAGGCCTTGTACAGGGAGTAGATAACGTCATATGCGTCAGCAGCGAACTGGTTGGGAATGATGCCGGTCTTCTCCTGGAACTTTGCAACGAAGGACTGGGTTGCCTCATCTTCAGCATCAGCGGAGAAGGGAGTCAGCAGCATAACGCCCTCAGCCAGAGCGGGATCAAAGCCTTCCTGTGCCAGAATGCCATCCAGGCCGTCACAACCGAAGAAGATGGGGTCATAGTTGATGGTATTGGCATAGGTCAGGACCTGAACAGCCTCCGCTGCGTAGAAGGGCAGGAATACAACGTCACAGCCTGCTTCCTTGCAGTCAGTGACCTGCTGGGTCAGGTTATCCTTGCTGTCGGCGGTAAAGGAAGTGACCTTGGCAACGTCCATACCGTTGGCTTCAGCCTGTGCAATGAACTTCTCGTAAATGCCGGTGGAGTAAGCATCGGAGGAATCGTAAATAATGCCGTACTTGGTACCCAGCTGCTTCTCATTCATATAGTTAGCAGAAGCAGTACCCTGGTTGGTATCCTTAAAGCAGATCTGGAAGACATTGTCGCCATACTCGATAACAGCATCACCGGATGCGGAGGGAGTCAGCATAAACACGCCGTCAGCAGCGCACTCTGCGGCAACCACCTTTGCAGGGTTGGTGGTAACAGGACCTGCCATGATCTGCATACCCCAGTCCATCAGGTTATTGTATGCATTGGCAGCCTTCTCAGTGTCGTGCTCATCGTCCTGGCAGTTCAGTACAAACTGCAGACGCCCATGGCGTTGATTTCTTCCACGGCGATCTCCATACCGGCCTGAACAGCAGTACCGTAAACAGCGGCGCCGCCGGTCAGAGGACCGCACATACCGATCTTAATTGCACCGGCAGCAGCAGCTTCGCCTTCTTCAGCAGGAGCTTCCTCAACGGGAGCATCCGCTACAGGGGCATCATCAACGGGTGCTTCCTCAGCATCATTGCCGCCACAGGCAGCAAGGGCCAGGACCATCGCCATAGCCAAAACGATTGCAAGTAACTTCTTCATAACATTTTCTCCTTTTCACTTTGCTTGAGATATTCGCATCTCCTCCGTTTAAGACCGGAGAAGGTGTTTTATATAAAAAAGCGGCTGTAAACTCTTACAACCGCTCATTTATACCATAAATTAAGCGGTTTGTCTAGACTTTCAGTACCAACAATACAACTAGACGAACAATGAAAATGGACACTGCCGCAACCGCAGTGTCCCGATCCATAATTTTACCCGCAGAGGTACCTGCCACTGCATAATTCATACAGCAGCCAGAGTGATTGGACATCGCATAACACATTGCCATCATCGCTTTGCACCTCCTGTTTGGATGAACCAATTGTACACCCGTGGCGCACATTTGTCAACCTGTCAAAATACAAAAAACCTTCCCGTGGGATCTGTCATTTTTATGCAATCCGTACAAACCGTCCCACTTTGAAAGCCGATTTTCACTTTTTTTGAAGTACTGGTACAGACAGACCTTTCTTTTAATAATAACTTTTAACCGTTTTTACATCATTTGTAATGTTTTTTTGTTGAAATACCGCTTATTTTGTGGTATTGTTACGAGGTTATATTACATAATTGTAAACTGAGGTGTTCTTATGAAATCACTTTTAAATATTATGCTGTGCATATTGCTGTGCACAGTCCTTGCCGGCTGCTCCCTGATGGCACCTGCAGAAGATGCCATCACCGCTGTCCCCGGGGAAACGGAGCCAACGGCGCCAACGGTTTCTGACGAGCTGCCGGATAACTATACCTTCCCCGTTGGCACTGTTCTGCACGGTATCAAGATCGGTTGTACTCCGGTGGATACGGCCTATGAGACCCTCTGCGAAAAAGTATCCGATTTTGATCTGACCGCTACTATCAACGGCAAAGAGCTTACCTTTTACGGCAGCACTCTGGAGCTGTCTTGCTCCGAAGATGCTTTTCTTGCTTACGCCAAGGCTGTATACGCCGGCGAAAATACGGATAGTATGTCTGTGATATCCTTCAACCGTTCTCTGCTGTCCCGGCGCATTGCCGGCGCAATGAATGTGCCTGCCAAGAATGCGGATATCTTCTATAACACTGAGACCGGTCTTTATGAACTGATCCCCGGTGCTGATGGAAAACACATTGATCTGGACACGGTAATGCCCATTGTGTATGATGCCGTGGATTCCCTGCAGCAGAACGTTTCCATCCGTGCAACCGAGTTTATTGACAAGCCTGCCGTTTCCGAAACCAGCTACGAGACCCAAGCGGCCCTTGACAAGGCGAATTCTTATCTGACCACTGAGATCTCTTATAATTTCAATGTGGATGACGATATCGAACTTGTCACCCTCTCCCCTGAGCGGCTTGTTACAATGATCGGTTTTGATGGTAAGCTGAATCCATACATCAAGCCCAATGAGCTGAGGGCATATGTGGAAGAGGTCAATAAAGAGTATGGTATGATCGGTTTGGACGGTAGTTTCATCACCTCCAAAGGCAGTAAAACCGATTACACCGTCAAATACTACGCTCAGTATCTGGATGTGGATGCGTTCTATGACGATATCCTCTATTATCTGGACAAAGGTATTTCCGGTACGAGGCTCCCGCCCCATCTGGATAATCTGACTCCTCAGGAAATGCCATACCGTGGCAGTTATATTGAAGTCGATCTCACCAACCAGACCCTCTACTTATACAAAGATACCGAATGCATTCTGGAAACGCCCATCGTTACCGGCTGCGTATCCCGGTATATGCGTACACCCACCGGTGTATACAAGGTCCTTACCCGCCGGATGCACGTGATCCTCAAGGGCGATGACTATGAAACCTATGTAAAATATTGGATGCAGTTTTATGGCGGCTATGGACTCCATGATGCCTACTGGCGCTGGAAATTCGGCGGAAATGAGTATCTTTACAACGGCTCTCACGGCTGTGTAAACATCCCCCCCGACAATGCAGCTTTTGTATTTGACAACATCACCACAGGTTACCCCGTGGTCGTTCACGGCGGTGCAAGCAACGACGGTCCCCTGCAGCAGGAGATCCTTGGTACAGATTCCTATGATGCCACCATCTACACCAAGCCCTTCCAGCTGGATGCCAAAACCGCTGTCGGCAACGGCAAACTAACATACACCTCCACCAATCCCGCCGTTGCATCTGTGGAAGAAGACGGAACCGTTACCATCCACAAGACCGGCAGCACGGTCATTAACGTGGAGTTTGAAGAAAGCCGATACTATACCGGCGCATCCCTGCGGATCAAGATCAACGTGGATGACCCCTGTGGAAATGATCACAATTACGGCGGCTGGCGTGTCACCACAAAGGCCAGCTGCGTGGAAGGCGAAGATACCCGTACCTGCAAGGACTGTGGCAAGGAGGAGACCCGCTCTACCGCTGCTGTTGACGATCATTGCTACGGAGCCTGGGAGGAGACCATTGAGCCCGATTGTGTGATCGGTGAAGAACGTCGAATCTGCATTGTATGCGGTGATGAGATCTACCGTGAGATTCCCGCACAGCACGATTTGAGGGACTGGCGTATTCGGGTGGAACCCACCTGTACAGAACCTGGTGAGCATTACCGCTCCTGCAGATGGTGTGATTACGAGGAAACTGAGGTCCTCCCCGCCCTGGGTCACAGCTTCGACCCTGAGGAGGAATTCTGCGAGGAATGCGACACTCCCAATCCTGACTGGATCCCGCCTACGGAGCCTGAGGACGAAGAAGATGAATAAGAAATATCCGGTCGATCCTGTAGAATCGACCGGATATCTTTTTATATTACATTCTTGCACGCTTCCAGGACTCGGGACGCAATGGGCAAACATACGCTGGCACCGTAACCGCCGTTTTCCACAAACACAACAAAAGCCAACGGATACTCCGGATCTGTCACAAAACCGGCCAGCATTGCATTGGGCTTGTTATCACCGCCCACTTCGCCGGTACCCGTTTTGGCACAGACCGTAAGTCCCGGAAAGTTGTCATCGCCATATTTATACTCTACATTGGAACGCATAAACTCCGCCACCGTTTCGGCTGTGGCTGCGGACATGATCCGCTTCCCACTTACCGTATCCGCTTCATAGGTTTCGGATAAGCCCACAAATATCTGGGAAACGATGTGCGGCTCAACGCCCTTTCCTTCCTTGGCTATGGCTCCAAGGAAAGTCAAAAAAGCACAGGGATTGATCTGGTCATTATACTGACCGATGCCGCTCCATGCGATATTGGCATCCGCAGCATCCACTGCTTCATAATTTCCTTCAGCGGTCGTAATACCGTCAAAACTCACGCTTTTCGTGACACCGAACTGCTCCACATATTTTTCCATCTTTTCCGCACCCACCTGCAGTGCCACCTGTGCAAAGGCCGTGTTGCAGGAATTTCGGAATGCCTGCTGGAGGTCCTGATTCCCGTGCGCCGCCTCGCAGGTGATCTTATCTGCGCCAATGGTGTATACTCCGTCACAGTAGAAGCTCTGCTGCTGAATATCATCCACAGTTTCCAGCGCTGCAGCCAATGTAACGATCTTAAAGATGGAACCGGGAATAAATACCGACTGGGTAAACCGGTTGACATACACGCCGTCATAAGCACCGCTCTGATCATTTTCAATATCCGGTACATTGTCGGGGTCATAGGTAGGACTTGTAACCGCACACAGGATCTCGCCGGTTTCATAGTTATAAACCGCAACCGTTCCCTTGCGGCCGTCCAGCGCCTCCAGGGCAGTTGTCTGCACCTGTGCGGAAATGCTCAGCTTGGCAACGCCGGTATTCTGGCCGTAGCTATATACGCCGTTGACAATATCATAGCCTGCCAGCTGAGCTGAATAATGGGACAGCGCCGGGGCACTGATATAACCGTATCGGTCACCCAGCCAGTGGAGTGTAGATTTGCGGACAGCTGCACTTTCGCCGTAAGTCCGCTCACCCTCCATATCCAGCAGCATAACGCCCTCCCGGTCAATGACCGTACCGGTTCCGATATTGGTGCCGTTATAGATATGGGGTGATCCGGTAAACAAGACCCAATCATTCGCTTTTGTCACGTATTCCGCCACAAAGAAGGAAAATCCTGCGATCAGCAGCAAAGTCAAAAGCACCGTGATGGCGGCACGACCTGCAATTCTATTCATCCGCCACAGCACCTCCCTTCTTCGTTAGCCGCACAGCAAAGCTGGCATTTTGCCGGGTATCTGCCGCTTTGATGAAGGCAAGCAGTCCCCAGGAACAGATCATACTGGAGCCACCATTGGATATAAACGGGAATGTCACGCCTGTCAGGGGCAGCACATCCACCGTACCCAAAGCATTCAGGATCACCTGCACCAGCATAATGCTGGCAGCCGTGCAGCTGCCGATGGTGTAGAAGCTGCTGCGTCCCACTGCGGCAGAGCGGACTGTGAAAAAGGCCAGCGCAACCACGCAGAAGATCAGCAGCACCAGCATCACAAGACCCCACTCCTCAGTAATGGTGCCAACCACCATATCCGAGTCCGCCGCAAAGACATTTTTCATATATCCCTGTCCGGCACCAAGGCCAAACAAGCCGCCGGAGGCCATACACATCAGTGTGCGTGTCTGCTGATATCCGGCCCCCAGAGGATCCTCCCAGATATGCCGCCAGGAGGCAAAACGCCGCAGAGCGTGAGGTGCGATCTTTAAGGCCACCACACCGGCAAAGCCAAGGGCTGTGACAGCCAGTCCCAGCGTACCTACACTGCCGGAACGCAGGTATGCGATCACCAGAAAAGCGCAGAAGAAGATCAGTGCAGTGCCAAAGTCATTCATCAACGCCAGGCAGCCGCAAACCATCACAGAGTAAACAATAAAGGAAATCAAATTCCGCTTTTTCATCAGCCGATCCATGGTAGATGCGCCGATGAAAACAAAGCACACCTTGCTCAGCTCAGAGGGCTGCAGGGAAAGAGGTCCAATAATCAGCCAGTTCTTTGCACCGTAGATTTCCTGTCCAAACAGCAGCGTGATTACCAAAAAGCCGATGCCGGCCACAGCTGCCAAATAGCGCATCTTCTTTGCACGCTCCAGATTTCGCAGCGACCAGCCGATCAGTAAAAACGTGAACAACCCCATTGCGATGGCAATCAGCTGTTTCATTGCCTCTGTGGGGGTCACAGTAGCAATGACCGCCATCCCCATCGTACACATAAAGAATGCAATGGTCTCCACCTCAAAGGAAGTCCTTCGGATACAGATATAAAACAGCAGCAGAAGCCACTGCATCGCTGCGATCCCACAAAATCCCAGAAAGACAGATTTCATAGCCTCCTGAGGCGCACACATCATAAAGATCAAACAGGTAAGGATCTGGAAAATAGTGAGCAGCAGCACATTGCAGATCCCTGTCCCCACAGTGGATGCTTTCGTGCGCAGCTGCGCCAGCTTCTGCTCCTGCCGCCGGGAGATCGGCTGCAGCGTCATTTCGATGCCGCCGATGGAGATCACATCCTCCGGCTGCAGCGCCCAGATGCGGACCTTCTTGCCATTGACCATAATGCCGCCGGAGGAATCCGTATCGGTAATGGTCCAGCTGCCGTCATCATACCTTGTCAAAACACCATGGCTTCTGGACACCGTGGGAAAATCGATCACAATGTCACTTTTCTTATGCCGTCCGATCACATTCTCCCAGTGCGTGATGGGCAGTTTTGTTCCGTCAGAAAGGCACAGCCACGCCCAAATCTCCGGCTCCCGGCGGAAACTCAGAAGAGGACGAAAACACCGAAACAGCAATAGCGCCGCAATTGCCGGTGCCAGAAACCGCATCACTGCGATCAATACATTCAAATACGCTCCCTGCAAGCCTTGCAGAGAATCAAATATCTCGGGCACAGCCACACCTCCTTTTTTGTAGCATACACACAGATTTTGTCTTTTGTCAAATTAATAATTTATTAAGGCTGAGCCATCTGCCGCAGAAGCTTAATCTCCGCAGCATAGCCCGGCAGCTCGTTGGGGGTTTCCAGAATCATCGGCTTGCCCTTAAGCAAGGGATGATTCACGATCGAACGAAAGGTATCCACACCCAAGCTGCCTTCCCCAATACAGGCGTGTCGGTCCTTGTGGCTGCCATAGGGATTTTTAGAATCATTCAGATGCAGCGCCTTCAGCTTATCAAGACCGATCACACGGTCAAACTCCGCCAGTACACCGTCCAGATCATTGACAATATCATACCCACCGTCATAAATATGGCAGCTATCCAGACAGACACCCACATCATCACTGCCAACACCGTCAATGATATCCTTCAATTCCTGGAATGTGCCACCAACCTCGCTGCCCTTACCTGCCATGGTTTCCAGCAGGACCGTGACCGGGTATCCGGGCGTTAACGCCAACTTCAGTGCATCGCAGATCTGGCTGATACCGGTTTCAGTGCCTTGACCTACGTGACTGCCGGGATGGAAGTTATAGAAATTTCCGGGCAGCGCCGACATCCGCCGCAGATCGTCACACAGGATCTGCGCTGCAAATTCTCTTGCATCCGGTTCTTTGGTACACAGATTCATCGTATAAGCGCCGTGGGCGACCAATGGGCCAAATTGATATTCACGCAATGCCTCCACAGCTTTTGCGCTGTCTGCCGGATCCTCTTTTTTTGCCTTACTGCCCCGGGGATTGCGGGTAAAGAAAGCAAAGGTGTCTGCCCCAATGGACTTAGCCGTTTCCACCATAGCAAAATATCCGTCCGATGCTGACAAATGACAACCCAAATACATTTAACACCGCCTCCTATCTAATTTTATATCATAGCACATTTGCACCAAAAATGCAAATTGGAAGGACAGTTCTATTCCCAGAGACCGGGACATACTCTGTTGTAAACCAATCGTTGCATTCTGGATAGGAGGCTGGCTATGGAAACTATTTACAAGGACATCGCTGAACGCACCGGCGGGAATATTTATATCGGCGTGGTGGGACCGGTACGTACCGGAAAATCCTCGCTGATCAAGCGGATCATGGAGCAACTGGTAATCCCCAACATTGAAGATCCCTACCGCAAGGAGCGTGCAAAGGATGAGCTCCCTCAAAGCGCATCCGGCAGGACCATTATGACCAGTGAGCCCAAATTCGTACCGGAGGAAGCGGTAGAGATCTCTCCGGACGGCACCTCCCGGCTCAAGATCCGAATGATCGACTCTGTGGGATATATGATCGACGGCGCTATGGGCGCTGAAGAGGACGGCATCCCCCGGATGATCACCACCCCCTGGTTCGACTATGAGATCCCTATGACAGAAGCAGCAGAGCTGGGCACCCAAAAGGTGATGCAGGAACACTGCTCCATCGGTCTTGTGGTAACCACAGACGGCACCATAACGGATATCCCCCGTCAAGACTATCTGACCGCTGAAGGCCGTGCTATCCGGGATATGCAGGCAACCGGCAAGCCGTTTTTGGTGCTGGTCAATTCATCCAATCCAAATAGCGAAGCTGCTCAGCAGACAAAAAAACATATTCTTCAGGAATATGGTGTTGAGGCAATGACAGCAGATTGTCAGAGCCTGGATTCTGAGCAGATCGCAGATATTCTCAAACAACTGCTGTACGCTTTTCCTATGAAGCAGCTGCAGGTATTTATGCCCCGGTGGCTGGACGCCCTGGAACCGGACCATCCTGTAAAAACCTCGCTATATGAGGCACTGATCCAGCGGTGTGAGGAGATATCCTCCCTGATCCAGGCACATACCGCCCTTAGCAAGCTACAGGAATTGGAGCAGGTATTGGACTTCACAATCCGGGATATCGATCTGGGGACAGGAACGGTTTCCTGTTCTCTGGGGTTCCCTGAAAAGCTCTTTTATGAGATCCTCAGCAACCGCACCGGCATTCGGATTGAAGATGATGCACAGCTTCTTTCCGTACTTGCAGAGCTGTCCGCTATTAAACAAGAATACGACAAGATCTCCGATGCCCTTTCCTCTGTCAAAGCCACCGGCTATGGGATCGTTATGCCCAATTCCGATGAAATGTCCCTGCAAAAACCGGAGATCGTCCGCAAAGGCGGCGCATTTGGAGTAAAGCTGAAAGCAGGAGCACCGTCGATCCATATGATCCGGGTGGACATTGATACAGAGATCAGCCCAATGGTAGGCGGCGAACAGCAGTCTCAGGATCTGATCTCCTACCTCACCACAGAAGAACCGGATAAACTCTGGCAAAGCAATATCTTCGGAAAATCCGTTTATGATCTGATACAGGAAGGTTTGACCGCAAAACTTGTACAGACACCTGAAGAAGTTCGGGCCAAATTCCGCAGCAGTCTGACCCGGATCGTTAACGAAGGAGCTTCCGGGCTGATCTGTCTGATCCTTTAATACTTTAAAACCGGGACACTGTTCCCGGTTTAATTATTAATTTTTCGATATTGGGGAAAATTTATCCCGTTTTACCTTTACGCAACATTTTTTCTGTGGTAAGATAAAATGTAATTTATTCCCTGGAGGGTCACAAATGAAACTACCGCAGTCCAAACAATTCAAATGGAATTATATTGCCCTTTCTTTCCTGCTGCCCTTTGCCGGACTGCTGATTCTGCGTCTGATCTGCAGCATTACCTTTGACGGAAAATATGCAATGCTGTACTCGGATTGCTATCATCAGTATTTCCCCTTCTTCAAAGCATTCCGCAAGGCTTTACTTTCCGGCGAATCTCTGCTGTACAGTTGGAACGTGGGTATGGGTATGGACTATCTGGGTCTTATCGCCTATTATCTTGCCTCCCCGCTGAACCTGCTTTCGGTTCTGGTCCCGGAAGGCTGGGTCCTGGGCTATTTCTCCCTTTTGATGCCCGTTAAGCTCTCGCTGGCATCCTTGTTCTTTGCGCTATTTCTGAAAAAAGTCTTCCGCAAGGACGACTTTTCCCTTTGCCTGTTCGGCAGTTTTTACGGTCTGTGTGCCTGGGCCCTGGGATATCAATGGAACATTATGTGGTTGGATACCTTTGCCCTGCTCCCGCTGGTAATGCTGGGTATGGTAAGCCTGCTGAAAGAACGGAAGTTCATTCTGTACACCATTTCCCTGTTCCTTTCCATCTGGTCAAACTATTACATTGGCTTTTTTGTTTGTATCTTTGTTCTGCTCAGCTTTATTTGTTATCAGATCTGTCACTGGCGGGACTTCCGCCGGTTCTGTAAAGATCTGCTGTATATGGCCCTGTTCTCCGCCCTTGCAATAGGAATGACAGCTACTCTGTCCATCCCTGCTTTTGCCGCACTTCAGACAACGCAGTCCAGTGTTAACACCTTTCCTACGAAATTCCGGCTAAATATCGCAGATGAGCATACCTGGAAGGGTTTGCTGGATGCAATGCGCCAAGTTGCAGGAAACACCAACGGCGGTCTGATTCCCACCTTTAAAGAAGGCCTGCCCAACCTTTACTGTGGAATTGCCACCAATCTGTTTGCCATTCTCTTCCTCACTTGCCGGTAGATCCATCTTCGAGACAAGCTCTGCAGCACCGCAATGCTGCTGTTCTTTAACGTCAGCTTTATTATCCGCCAACTGGATTATATTTGGCACGGATTTCACTTTACAAATATGATCCCCTACCGGTTCAGCTTCCTATACAGCTTTGTTCTGCTGTATATGGCCTACCGTGTCTGGACGCTTCGCAAAAGCCTCCGTCTTTGGCAGATCATTGTTGCAACTGTTTTATCCCTGGGGTTGATCGTCTGCAGCGACAGCATCTTACCACTGTTCGACCTGATCGCCGGGAAAACCACACTTCTCAGCTGGCAGGAAAATGCTGTTTCCAATATTGAGACTATATTAAAAGCCAGCTACTATTTACTCTACAATCTGGTATTTTTGTTGGGTTATCTGACAGCCCTGTGCTATGAGCTGCCTCCCAAGCCACCCCGCAAACAGCCTAAACGCAGAAGCAGCCGTAAGGTTAAGCTCGACTGGTTGGACTCCCTTCATAAGAAAAGAAGAACCAGCTCTGTGATCCTATTGGCTATTATGGGTTTTGAGCTTATTATGATCCTTGCCAATTTCGGTATCCGTTTTTCCGAAACTGACGTTTCCAATTACCCCAAGGGCACCGTGGACACCGAGGCTGTAATTGATTATATGCAGCAGCGGGAAGCAGACAATCTGTTTTACCGTGCTGAAACCACCCATTCCCAAACTCTGAACGATGGCGCACTCAACAGTTATAACGGTATATCCGCCTTTACCAGCTCCGCCAACGTCAACGTCACCGATTTTATGCAGGCACTTGGCTATGGTGCCAAGGACACCTACAACCGCTACTGCTTTGAAGAAAGCTCTCCCGTAGCCAACCTGTTCCTGAATCTGAAGTATATGATCGAGCGGGACGGGATTGTAAAGGAAAACAGCTATTTTGATGATATTTACAGCTCCGGCAAGATTCATCTGTTGGAAAATAACGCATACCTGCCTCTGGGTTTTCTTGCAAACGCACAACTGATCAACACCAATTTTGCCGCAGAAGGCAACCGTTTCGCCTTCCAGAACTCCCTTATTAGGGATGCTGCCGGTATTTCCAAGGATTGCTTCCGTATGCTGTCTGATAACTGCATCACCATTTACGGCAGTGATCTGAATCTGGAATCTCAGCAAACCGGCTATTGCAATTATGTGGCAAGCACCGCCGGGACCGTTACCTACCGGTGTGTAGCCGACAGAAATGGTCTGTTCTGCTTCTATGTAGAACAATCAAAGCGCAATAATTTTTCTGTCTATGTAAACTCCTCTCAAACGCCGATCTATACCGAAAGCTACACCTTGCCGCAAATGCTCAGTGTGTGTGATGTACAGGTGGGAGATGTCATTGAGATCAAATTCACCTGTAAGACCGGCGAATCCGGTTCCATCAATATCAATGCAGCAGTACTTGACGAAAAAATATTCCGCACGGCATATGAGGTCCTGGCAGCATCTACGCTGAAACTCAATGAATTTAAAACCAATTATGTGGAGGGTGCCATCAGCTGCAACCGCAACGGTGTTCTCTACACCTCCATCCCGCAGGATGGAAACTGGACCGCAACCGTTGACGGCAAGCCGGCGCAGATCGTAAAGATCGGCGGTACGATGGTAGGACTCAATCTGTCGGAAGGCGACCATACTGTGGTGTTCCGCTATCAAAACCGTGCATTCTCCCTGGGTTGGAAGATCAGTCTTGCTTGTCTGCTGGTCTTTACGGGACTTTGGTTCGCAATATATCAGCCTCATCGGGAACACGCAAAAGGTAAGTATCAAAAATAATCTCCATTACAGACAGAAAGAGAGGATCAAATGACCCAGCTTAGCCAAGCCATTCTTGATCGCTTTCAGGTCCGAAAGACCCAAAAGCAAAAAGACGCCTTTATCACCTTGCTGAAGGAGCATTTTCCGGAGTTATCCATTCAGAAGGGCGGCTTCGCCAAGAGCAGAAATCTGATCCTTGGAGATGTGTCACAGGCGAAAATCGTTTTATCCGCCCACTATGATACCTGCGCAAAACTTCCTTTCCCTAATTTCATTGCACCGAAAAACTTATTGCTCAGTATTCTTTACAGCATTTTGATCGCCTTGCCCGTGGTTGCTGTCATGTTCATAATCAGTTATCTGTTAAACTGGCTCACGCAGAACTTCTGGGTCAATTACGGCGTGTGCGTTGGTATCTGCCTTGTGATGATCTATTTGATGCTTGCAGGACCGGCTAACAATCACACTGCCAACGACAACACCTCCGGTGTTATCGCCTTGTGTGAGCTGTACAGCGCACTCACAGCGGAAGAACGTACCAAGGTGGCTGCGGTGTTCTTTGACAATGAAGAGCTGGGTCTGCTGGGCTCTGCGCTGTTCAGAAAACAGTACCGGAAAGAAATAAAAGACAAGCTGCTCATCAATCTGGACTGCGTTTCCGATGGCGATCATTTTCTGGTTGCTGTGAATAAAGCCGCCAGACAGCATTACTATGTACAGATCAAGAACGCATTCACTTCCACCGATGAAAAACAGATTTTGCTTGAAAAAGCAGAGCGGGTCTACTACCCCTCCGATCAAGCAAATTTCCCCATGAGCATCGCTGTGGCAGCCCTGAAGCACAAAAAACTTCTTGGCTACTACATGGACAGGATCCACACCAAACGGGACATTATTTTCGACGAGAAGAACATCAGCTTTCTCACTAACGCCCTGCACAAGCTCATTCAGCTACTGTAAAACAGCAAAACAGACCGTCCAAGGGCGGTACGCCATAGTGATGAACCGGTTTTGAACAGGTCCTTTTCTCCAATACTGCACAAAAAATTCCCGAAATGCGTCAGCATTCCGGGAATTTTATTGTTTGTCTTGAAGAAAAGTTCCTACTTCAAAACTGCATCGCACCTCAAAAAGGCGGAGATTCTCGCCAGACAAGGAAAAAAGC
>JAFSFK010000121.1 GCA_017435245.1 Oscillospiraceae bacterium
GGATGTGGGGCGTTACGGATGCGCATTGGTGCCGTATACTGATGCCAATTATATTGCAACCCCACATCAGTCAAAAATCAAAGATTTTTGACAGCTTCTCCCCAGGGAGAAGCCTTTTGGGTGCAGTGCATATCAGCTCGACAAACCGGAATTTGAAAGGATGATATTTATGAAGAAAACTGTCCGTTGGGGCGTGCTGGGCAACGCCTGGATCGCCCGGGATTTTATGATCCCTGCCCTGGAAAACTCGGAAATTTGTGAGCTTGCGGCGGTAGCATCCCGCAGTAAATTCCCCGCAGAACTGGCTCCCAATGCCAAGCATTACGACAGCTACGAAGGGTTGCTGGCTGACCCGGATATCGACGCTATCTATGTGCCGGTGCCCAATGCACTGCACAAGGAGTGGACCATCAAAGCTTTGGCCGCAGGCAAGCACGTGCTGTGTGAAAAGCCCCTGTCCTGCACTGCCGAGGAGACCCGGCAGATGATCGCTTTTGCGGAAGAAAAGGGCCTTTTGCTGATGGAAGCCTTTATGTACCGCTACAGCGCCAAATTCCAAAAAATGATGGAGATCCTCTGTAGTGGCGTTTTGGGCGAAATAAAGGCAATGAGCGGCTGTCACGGCTATACCCTGGACTGGGCAAGTCCTGCCCGGGAAGATCCCAAGCTGGGCGGCGGCTGCCTGTACGATGTGGGCTGCTACGTGGTGGACTGTATGAACGCAGTGATGGCAAAACAGGGCGCCGAGCTGGTTGATGGCAGCGCCGCTTTTCGGATGAAGGGCGAGGTGGACTGGCACGCAACAGCCTGGCTGAAGTATGACAACGGCGTGATCGGCGCTCTGCAGAGCTGGTTTGATGCTGCCTCTGAGCAGCGGATGCTCATTGCCGGTGAAAAGGGAACCCTGGTGATCCCCCATCTGTTTGAGGGCAGCAGTGGTGAGCTGTATTTGACTGTTGATGGCAAGACTGAGACCATTATGGCAGAAAGCATTGACCCCTATCAGCTGGAGGCGGAGGCGTTCAGCCGGGCTGTGCTGGGCATCGAAGATGACCGGATGCCCCTTGCGGATTCCTTGCGGAATATGCAGGCGCTGGATCAACTCTATAACCGATAAATTGGAATTTGAATAAATAAACGGCGTGCCGGATGGCACGCCGTTTAACGGTTAATTAGGACCTAAATGATCATAGTAGTAGCACAGCTTGGTCCAGGAATGGTCTACACCGGAGAAGCTGTACTTATCCACCAGCAGCTGCAGCAGCTTTGCCAGCTCCTCCGTTACCACCACGCAGCCCTGCAGCTCCTCGGGACCGGAGGTGATGATGTCATCCAGGAATTCCCGGATGTCCTCGGTGTAGTCCTCACCAAAGCCGTGGTACTTTCCTGCAAGGACTTCGTCCAGCAGGTATTCCTCGGCATAAGCATCGTAATCTTCGCCCCAGAAGGCTTTCAGATACTCGATGGCGGCCTCTTCAGAACCCTTCTGCTCCAAAATATTCAGGATGTACATATCGTTCTCTGTTTTGCTGAAGTCGAATCCGCCGTTGTCGATGATACCCTTGACGCTGATTTTCTCACCTGCGTCGTTGACAGTTTCCACGGTAGCCAGGGGGGAGTTGAAAAGTCCCGTCACGCCGGTAAAGTCGGCATAGAGCTTACTGCCCTTTTTCCCGTCCCCCAGATCCTGGTAGTAGATGCCGTCCTCACCCAGCACCACATCGATTCCGCCGCTGATCAGATCGTACATACGGTCACCGGTGGCATTGGTGTCATAGGTGAAATAGCCGGGGGAGGCCAGACGGAATGCGTCATACTCCGCAGCCACATATTCGATATCGTAGTAGATATAGCCTTCTTCATAGATATCCCAGAAGGCGATATCCAGATAGTAGGTACGGCCCGCTTCCATATAGTAGAGCATATGGATGTTCTTGCCATCGGTATCCAGCCGCAGATCCGGCTCGTAGGTGTATGCCTCCTCCCGGTTTTCGCCCAGGAAGATCCAGGCTTCCACACCCTGCTGGGAATCGCACCGGGAGGTGATCCGGTATACGCCGGAGCGCTCCGGGGTAAAGGCTGCCAGCAGTCCCCGAGGCATGATGGGACGGTCGTAGTAGAAGTAGTTGGTTTCGATGTTTTTACCCAGCTTGGCCTTGTACGCCGAGTAGGTAGTCAGACCGGCAATGGGGTCGCTCAGTTGGGTATCGGTGCCGTAGCTTTGGTAGTACCGGCACAGCTTCAGCCATTCGTTGGGATCCTCGGTGTCAAAGCCGGCGGTATCGTCTGCGATGGTCAAAAAGTCCCGCAAGCCCGGATCCACGGCACACATTCCGTAGGGCTTGGCGTTGGAGGCGTAGGAGAAGTAATCCACATAGGTGTCATAGATATTCTGTCCGTTCTGATTGACTACGCCCTCATAGACCAGGTCCCAAAGGGTCTTCTCCTCGTTAAAGGGAGTGTAGTTCATCAGGTCTGCCAGCAGCAGAGGGCCGTCAATACTACCCACGTGGTAATAGCCGTCAGCATCGCTGAGGAAGAGCTCAGGATACCGGAACACGCCCTCATCCGGCTCGGTAAAGGCAAGGCGGGGGATGTAGGTGGGGGTGTCGATGGCTTCGGCATCGGCAAGACGCAGATTCTTGATGTACACGGTGTCATCGCCGGTGTTGCCGTCCCCATCCTTGAGATAGCACAGGGCGACCTCGTGTATCCGGCTTTCCGTGGCTACCCAGGGATAGCAGGTCTTCCAGCTTTCTTCTGCGTCCATACCGGAGATCTGATATACATCTTCGTTGTCCACGATCACATACAGAATATCACAGCCGCCCTCTGTGGAGCTGAGGTAATCCAGCGCCACGGCCTGACCTTCCTCCAGATACACATCGGCGTACAAAATGGCGTAGGAGTTTTCCATATCCTGGTTGGATGCTTTCAGGCATTGCTGGCCGTTTTTCTCGGTGATCAAAAAGGGCCAGGAGAATTCCGCACTGTCCGGGTCAGTCTCCGGACGATAAGACACCTCCAGCCCCGGACTGAGAACTGCTGCGATCTCATCCGAGGAGGCCATCTGCACATCCGGTTTTTCCACGGTTGCCAACTCACTCAGAGAACCAAAAAGCTTCTGTGTATAGTCCTCTGCGGTAAAATGCTCAAAAAGCTTGGTGAACGGACGCTCGCTGGTGACAGCGCCCACTTCGATCAGGCAGATCACACCGTAGCGGTCGATGACCACGCTGGTGGGATAGCCGGGAACGGAAAATACGGAGGACCAGGCAGGCGGACAGGCGGCCATAGGGAAGGTAAGTCCCATAGTTGCCTGGTAGGTGGCAACGGTGCCGTTTTCCTCCAGAGGATCCAAAGCGATGACGGCTGCCTGATCGGAGAATTTTTCATATGCGGTCTGCATAAAGGGAAACTCATTGGCACAGGGGCCGCAGGTGGAGTACCAGAAGTTCAGCAGCACCATATCCTTTTCCGCCAGGGCTTCCGACAGGGTGAAGCTTCCGCCGTCAGCGGTGGGGATGGTGAAATCATACATCACATCGCCAACGCCTAAGCTGGCACCGGAGAGGGCATCGTCGGTGATCAGCGAGGAGGTTAACATAATATCTGCCGAAGCACCATCAAAAGCATAGCTTTCCGCTGGAGAATATCCCTTGGGGACACTTTCCAGGCGGATGGTGTAGCCCTGAGCATCCGGCAGGGTGGTGGAAAACAGACCGCTCTCGTCGGTTTGGCCGAAGCCTGCCAGGGTATCCCCCTCATAGATGTAGACATCAATGTCCGCCAGGGGCATATTGCCCTGGGTATGGACCCGGACGCTGTATTCTGTCTGGACAGCCTCTGCGGGCATATCATGGTTCTGGGTGCAGGCGCTCAGAAGCAGAACTGCCGCCAGCGCCAGAAGAATGAGAAGTTTCCTTTTTGCCATAAATACTCCTAGTTGATTTTGTGGTTTAAATTCCGGTTTATCGAGCTGTTACGCACCGCACCCAAAGGCCCCCTTGCCTAAAGGGGGCTGTCGAAAATCTCTGATTTTCGACTGGGGGATTCGCAGTAATCGGTATCAGTATACGATGGTTTTATGCAAATTCGTACAGTATCCCCCCGTCAGCGCTATGCGCTGCCACCCCCC
>JAFSFK010000122.1 GCA_017435245.1 Oscillospiraceae bacterium
AATTGAAAATTGAAAGTTGAAAATTGAAAATTGTGGTATTTTCCTCTGGAAAATAATTTAAATAGTGGCCGAAGGCCACACAATCATTTTCAATTATCCATTTTCCATTTTCAATTATTATCGAGCGTCAGCTCGATAAACCGGAATTTGAAGATGTGACGATACCGAGCGTAAATATATCGTTCATTACCGCACCGGGCACGCATTGCCTGCCGGGGCATCCCGGCCGATAAACCGGAATTTGGCAGGATGGGGTGGGCGTGGTTACAAAGAGTGGGTACGTTTTGTAATTTTTTGTAATTATTTTTTCTGAACCCCTTGATTTTTGTAATTTTTTGTTGTAGAATTATGGCAAAGATGATTATTGTCCGAAGTTTTGGAGGATTTATTTGATGACAAAAAAGTTATTTGCGCTCATTTTGGCGGTGGCAACGGTGGCAATGTTCCTGCTCCCCGGGACCGCTGCGGTCAGCGCTGAGGATTATGCCAACACCCATACCAACACCGGTAACCAGCGGCAGGACATCGTGGAGATCGCCCTGACCCAGCTGGGCTATACCGAATCCGATACCGACAGAAGCGGCAGCAACGGCTATACCAAGTACGGCGATTTCTACGGACATCCCTACGCCGACTGGTGCGGCTGCTTTATCAACTGGTGCGCCCGTCAGGCTGGTATCTCCACCAGCGTGCTGCCCAAGACCGGTCTGACCCGTCCCAGCAACTGGGGCCTGACCGCCTTCAGAAGCAGTGAGCGGCTTCCCCAGCCCGGTGACATTTTCTTCAAGTGCTGGACAAACGGCAACTATGCCGGTCACGTGGGCATCGTCTACAAGGTGGACGCTGCCAACGATATCTGCTACACCATCGAGGGCAACACCGGTTCCCGTCCCGGGGATGGCTGCGCTTACATCGTTAAGGTGGTGGAGCGTACCCTGAGCCAGCACGCCTACGGTTCTCCCAATTACACCGGCGGCGAGTATGCCGGTCATACCCATACTTACTCCGACCATTTTGAGGATGCCCATCCTCACAAGACCTATAAGCAGTGCGATTCCTGCGGCTACACCACTTACGACGGCGGGCAGAAGACTCTGGACAACTGCAAGAGCTGTATTCAGGCGAATTGCTCCCACAGCTATTCCAGCTGGGAGTTCTCCGGCAACAGTCAGCACGAGCGTACCTGCACCAACTGCGATAAGACCGAGACCGGCGACCACAGCTGGCAGGACAGCAAGGTGATCAAGGAGGCCAACTGCAAGGAGTCCGGCTCCAAGGTCCAGAAATGTGCGATCTGCAATGCCGAGCGTACCCTGACCCTGGACAAGACCGCCGATCACACCTACGGCGATTGGGAATACGTCAATGACGAGATCCATAAGCGTGCATGCACCTTCTGCGGCTACGCCGAAACCGCTGAACACGATCTGGGGGAAGAGGCTGCCTGGACCACCGATGATTCTGCCCACTGGCAGGAATGCTCGGTATGTGCGCAGAAGATCTCCCAGGGCGAGCATAAATTCGGCGCTGACTGCGTTTCTCCCTGTGAAGTCTGCCAGTTTGTCCGGGAGAACGGTCATACCTACGCCCAGACCTGGAGCTACAACGCAAGTGAGCACTGGTACGAATGTGAGGTCTGCGATGAGAAGAGCAACGCAGCACAGCACGTCTACTCCGCCGATTGCGACGAGGACTGCGATGAATGCGGCTACGTCCGTGAGGTCAAGCACAGCTACGGTGCGGATATGGTTTCCGACGCACAGGGTCACTGGTATGAGTGCGATGTGTGCGGCAAGCACAACGGTTCTTCCGGTCACACCCCCGGTCCTATGGCCACCGAGGAGGCTGCACAGAACTGCACCGTGTGCGGCTATGAGATCGCTGCCAAGCTGGAGCACGTACATAAATATGAACCCTTCCAGACCAACACTATGACTCACTGGGGCAAGTGTTCCTGCGGTCTGGAGCTGGCACCGGAGGCACATATCTGGGATATGACCACCGGAAAGTGCACTACCTGCGGCAAAATGAGCATCGTGGAAGCGGACAACACCAACTGGGACTTTGTCTGGGTGGTGGCCGGTATTACGGTGGTGGGTGCCATTATCCTGTCTGCAGGACTGATGGTTGCATCCCGCAGAAAGCGCAGAGAGCTGGAAGCAGATGCCTACTGGGCATAATATTTAAGCCGGACATCGGAAGATGTCCGGCTTTATGCAGGATAAATTGGAATTCATTTTTCTGCAATGGCTTTTTGAAGCTCCCGGGCGATGCGCTGCATTGCTGCCGGGGCTGCCTTGTTTACCTTGCGGTCGTAGGTGAGGAAGCCGTTAATCTCGTCCTCCACATCGCTGACCTGGGTGATGATAGCAGCGCACAATCCTTTCCTTGCGGCGGGAAGCACCTTTTCCCGGTACAGTTTTTCAATAGATGCCTGGAAGTCCTCAAGACTTTTGCAGGACTTATAGCCGTAGGCTTTTTCGGGGTTGAACAGATGTCCCTCCACCGGCAGGGCGTAGCCGCCAAACTCGCTGAGCACCAAGGGTTTATCCGAGACTTTCAGTGTGCTCCAGGGGGAGAAGTAAATGTGGCGGCTGTCCACATCGGACTTTTTCTGCCGGAACCAGCCGGATGTGCTGTCAATGATCCGGCTGCTGTCCAGCTTCTTCATCATTTCATATACATTGTCGCTGTCAAACTGCCCCCAGCCCTCGTTAAAGATGGTCCAGTAGAGGATACAGGGGTGGTTTTTCAGCTGCTTGACAGTGGCATCCATGCACCGCAAAAATTCTTTGCGGGCATTTTTATGCATATGCTGATCCGGCAAGCGCTGAATGCCCACGGTGGGCAGTGCCGTATCCCGGAAAAAGCTGTAGTCGCCGTTGTTCACCATATCCTGGAACACCACCATACCAAGGCGGTCACACTGATAATAGAATTCTTCCGGCTCGACTTTGATATGCTTGCGCAGGGTGTTAAAGCCCAGTGCCTTCATCGCCTGGATATCTTCTGCGTAGCAGGAGGGGTGGGCGGGGGTGTAGATGCCGTCGGGCCAGTAGCCCTGGTCTAAAAGACCGTGGAAGAAATAGGGCTTGCCGTTAAGGCACAGCCGGTGGATGCCGTTTACGACCTTATCTTCAATGGTGCGCAGGGCAAAATAGCTTTCCACCCGGTCTGTTTCCGTAATGACAGTAAAGTCGTAAAGATAAGGTTCTTCCGGACTCCAAAGCCGGGGATCTTCGGGCGTGACGACTGCCGAGCCATCCACCAGAGGATATTCCTTGCCGTCACAGAGGATCTTGCCATCCTGCGCAGGCGTGACGGTGATGGTGGCGGCGTGCAGATCGGTGTGAATGTCCAAGCCCTCGATATGGTTTTCCGGTACGCTCTCCAGCCAAACGGTTTGCCAGATGCCGGAAACGGGGGTATACCACATGCCGCCCCGCTTGCGGGTCTGCTTGCCGTAGGGCATACTCAGATCCTGCAGATCATCGGTGCAGCAAATTTCCAATTCATTTTCTTCTTCCAGAGCGTCGGTAATATCCAGAGTGAAGGCGTTATAGCCATCGACGTGGCTGCCCACCTCCTTGCGGTTTACATAAATCTGCGCTTTTTGATCCGCTGCGCCAATGTGCAGCAGCACACGTCCTCGATTAAAATCTGCCGGCAAAGAGAAATTTCGGCGGTATTTTAGGGTGCTGCCTTCGGGGAAATGCTTGTTGACCCCGGAAAGGAGGCTTTCCGGGCAGAAGGGAACTTGGATGGAGTAGGTTTCGTCCTCGACGGACAGTTCCCAAGCACCATTCAGGTTTACATAACTATTTCGTTTCATCTGCGGCCTGGGATAAATATCCCAGGGGGTGCCGGAGAGGTTTTCTCCCTGAGATGTGTATAATTTGTTGAGCATACGATTCTCCTTGTTTTCAAATTCCGATTTAACGCTCTGACGAGCGAATTGAAAATTTAAAGTTGAAAGTTGAAAATTGTGGTATTTTCCTTCGGAAAATAATTTAAAACGTCGGCGTAGCCGACACAATCATTTTCAATTTTCCATTTTCCATTTTCAATTATTATCGAGCGTCAGCTCGATAAACCGGGATTTATTTCTTCTTTTTCAGCAGAGGGATCAGCACCGGGAGAATGGCGACGGCAGCCACCAGGGCAGCCAGGAAAATATTCTGGTTGGGAATAAAGGAAGTAGTGCCATCGTCATTTAGGATGGTCTCGGCATTTTTCAGCACCGCCGCACCGATGGCAGGACCAATAATGCCGGGAATCAATACCTGTCCCACGATCCGCTGACCCTGGAACATACCGGCTTTATTTTCCGGGGTGTAATCTCTCAGCATGGCGCCGAATACCGCCATGCCTGCTAAGTAGCCGCACATCATCATCAGCGTGCCGATGAATACCAGCGCCGTGTTTTTGAAGAAGAACAGTACCACATAGCCTGCCATCAGCAGCGCCAAAGCGGGAATAATACTGGCGGCAAAGCCTTTGCGGTCATATACCTTGCCATAGAGGGCAGTAAATACCGCTGCCAGAATAATGGCAGGAGCAAAGATCAGCACGTAATTCTCCATACCCAGGCTGACGCTGAAATATAGGATCAGATAGGGCATAAAGATCTGGATGGAGATACCGAATACAGCATAAGCCGCCAAAGTCCAATAGAGCTTGGGGTTGCCTGCGATGATCTTGGGACGGAAGCCGTAAAAGATATTGGCAAAATAATTCTGGTTGCTGCCGGTGTCCAGCTTAGGCTCTTCGATGAGGAAGAAACCTGCAATACCCAGCAGGAAAACAATGCCGCCGATGATGCAGAAAATGGTGGTCCAGGTCTGGGGCAGGTTCTGGTCAAAGCCCATAAAACCGCCGAACACCACCAGGATCGCCAGCAGAGGCATCATAGAATTGATACCCTCCACAGCGCCCCGGTTCGATTCATCGGTGGAATCGGTGAGCCAGGCGTTGAAGGCGGCATCGTTGGCAGAGGAACCAAAGAAGGTCATCACGCAGTCCATGATAATGACCAAGGTTACGCCAACAGAAGCGGCGGATACCGCTGTCGGGAACAGGGCATTGATAATATCCATGCGGATCAGCGCAAAGCTAAGGATGCTGATGCCCCACAGAACGTAGCCGCCGCAGATAAAAAGCTTGCGCTTGCCGATCTTATCGGATAATGCGCCGATGAGAAGGGTTGTCACCGTAGCTGCGATGGCGGAGGCAGCCACCATGGCGGAGATGGCTTCGGCGGAGGCGTTGAACATCTTGTAGATGAACACGTTGAAATACATATTTTCCATGACCCAGGCGATCTGTCCCACCAGGCTGAAGATCACCAGGGATATCCAAAATTTAGGAGATTTTTTCATAGTTTTCCACCGTCCTGTTTCCAAATCAGATATGGAAATTATAACATAACTTTCCTGCCGTAGCAATGGAGGATATGGGGAAATGGGTGTTGAATTTTATATAAAAATAAGGTATAATCCAAAATGAAAAGTAATGCGCAGAGGAAAAACCTTAAAACTGAAAAAGAAAGGAAAAGACAATGTACGATTATTTGATTGTAGGAGCTGGTCTTTACGGAGCTGTCTTTGCCCTCGAGCTTACAAAGCAGGGAAAGAAGTGTCTGGTCATTGACCGGCGCAGTCACATTGCGGGACATA
>JAFSFK010000123.1 GCA_017435245.1 Oscillospiraceae bacterium
GAATTGAAAATTGAAAGTTGAAAGTTGAAAATTGTGGTATTTTCCTTCGGAAAATAATTTAAAACGTCGGCGTAGCCGACACAATCATTTTCAATTTTCCATTTTCCATTTTCAATTATTATCGAGCGTCAGCTCGATAAGCCGGAATTTACAGCGCATACAGCGGCTGTACGGGATCAAATCCCTGGGGCTTATATGTAACCGAACCGATGGGTTTTCCCTCAACGCCGTATTTGGGATTGTAACCGAATAGGTTTACATAACGCATAAGATCGTTCTTTTCCGCCTCCATTGCCTTCATGACCTCCACCGTGGCCAGCACATCGTCCACCGCCCGGTGGGAATTGACCACCTTCCCGGACAGATCGTAGACTTCAATGGCATTGCACAGCTTATGGGGATAGCTGTGCCGATCCTTGTAAACGGTCAAAAGGTCCAGCTTATCCTTGCCCTTCAGTACCGTGGGATCTCCGTCCCGCAGCAGCATATAGAAAAGAAAACTCAGGTCAAAATGGGCATTATAGGCCAGCAGGAGGGTGTTCCCCTGAAACATTCTGGCAATATCGCAGCACACCCGGGTCTTGGGAACGCCCTTTTCCCGCAGATCCTGATTGGTGATACCTGTCAGCTGCTCGATCTTGGCAGGGACAAAGCCTCCGGGACTGAGGGTGATCAGCTGATCATATTCCTCCTTCACCACCGGCTCTCCGTTTTCCTGTTCCACCACCACAGCGGCAAACTCGATGATCTCATCCCGGTGGTATGCAAGTCCTGTGGTCTCCGTATCAAAAAGCACCAGCCGGTCATATTGGGCAAACAGATTTTCAAATGCCATTATTCTTCACCTCTATATAGTGCCAATGCCCGGCGGAATTTGCTTCTTTCTTCCGGCTCCAGGCCATACTTCCGGACAAGGTTTTGTGCAAAAGCAACGCAGCTCCTTTCCTCACCCTGCTTCAGTTCCACTTCCACCTCACACAGAGGGATCTGCCGGTCTCCACCGGTCAAAATACCTGTATCCAGTGCGATCTCTATCACGCAGCCACCTAAATCCAAAGTCTTGGTGATCCGTTTGAATTTCGCTCCGCAGATGGGTACAAGCCCCTGGTCAGCAAGGGACCGCAGCTCCCTAGGCGTGTCAAGTTTACATAACTCTTTAACAGCTTCCTCGATCCGGTCATTTTCAACTTCCCACTCCCAGCGTCCCTGTCCTGCTGCGGGAGTCTTGAGGGTGCACACCGAAATACCATTTTCCAGCCTGCGGCGCAGAGTGTAGTGCCGGATGGAAAACTGCCCCGTGGGGGTATCGTAGTAGGTAGTCTGCATTTGATAGCTTTTTTCTTCTCCGGGCAAGTCCTGCCGAAGCTGTTCCAAAAGCCGGGACGTCGCCCTGTATTTCAGTTCAAATTCAATTCCCATCTGGTTTCTCCCGGAAAATTTTTCTCTATTATACACCCTCTGCATCCCGGATGCAAGAATCTTTCACACCCATCGGTTTCCGACAAATTAATTCCCATGCCATTGGTACAATGAACTTATCATTTACGAAAGGTCGTGGTGGAATGAACGCATTGCAGTCCTATGTACGCCAGGGACGTCACACCCTGCGCCGATGGGCTGTCGATCCCAGAATTCACATATCCGTCCGGGCAGGTCTTCATCTGCTGGCCGGCTTCTGTCTCAGCGCCGCAAGCCTGGCTAACGGTATCCTGCCCCTTCCCCTGGCACTGACCTGCGCCTGCAGCGGTTGGTCGGCGGTGCTGGTAGCAGGTGGGGGCGCACTGGGATACTTATGCTTTTGGGGACAAGCCGGTCAGCAGGCGGTGGTCTGGCTGGCTGCCGGCGTGCTGATCAGCCTTTTGCTGGCAGACCGGAGGATCTGCCGCAATGCACCGCTGTTGCTGCCGGCCACCGCAGGCCTGGTGGTGGCGGTTTGCGGCGTGGTCTTTCAAGGGCTCGGCCGGGAACACTCCGCCATCGTCCTGTATCTGCTGCGGGTGGGACTGGCAGTCGCCTGTACCCGGCTGTTCACGCTGGTCCTGCAGAGCCGTAACCCGATTCTGGACTGGATCACCTGCGGTTTCACCGTACTGGCACTGGCCCAGATCATTCCTGCGCCCTATCTGGGACTGGGATATTTTGCCGCCGGGATCATCAGCTGCGCCGCAGCCTTTCCTGCCGCAGTTATCTCCGGTCTGGCACTGGATCTGGCGCAGGTCACACCGGTTCCTATGACTGCTGTTATGGCTCTGGGATACCTGGTTCGATTTCTCCCCCAGTCCAACCCCTGGCTGTGCCGACTGGCTCCCGGGGCAGTATATATCGCCCTGTCCAGCCTCATCGGCCACTGGGATCTGCAGCCCCTGCCAGGACTTTTGCTGGGTGCTGTGATCGGCAGCCTGCTTCCTCTGCCGGGAAAGGTTGCCCACCGGCGGGGAGAGACCGGTGTGGCACAGGTTCGGCTGGAGATGGCGGCAGGAGTACTGACCCAGACCCAGCTGCTGCTGTTGGAGGCCACTGATCCGCCGGTGGATGAATCCGCTCTGGTAAGCCGGGCGGCAGAGCGTGCCTGCGGCAGCTGCCCTTACCGCAAATCCTGCAAGGATACCCGCCGAATCGCCCAGCTTCCCGGTCCGGTCCTCCACAAAAATCTCCTCAGCGCAGAGGAGCTGCCCATCATCTGCCGGAAAAGCGGCAGATTTTTGGCAGAACTGCACCGCAGTCAGGAGCAGCTGCGTTCCATCCGGCGTGACCGGGAACGGCAGCGGGAATACCGGGAAGCGCTGATCCAGCAATACCAGTTTTTATCCCAGTTTTTGCGGGATCTTTCTGACCAGCTGGCCCGGAAAACCGGTTCTGCCGAAGCAATCTACGAGCCGCAGGTCTTTCTCTACGGGAACCGTCCGGAGGAGGAAAACGGAGATCGCTGTCTGCGGTTTATGGGCACCGGCTGTAACTACTATGTGCTGCTGTGTGACGGAATGGGCACCGGCCTGGGTGCGGTGCAGGAGGGGCGAACTGCCGGTACGATCCTGCGCAGACTGCTAACTGCCGGGTACCCGGCAGAATATGCGCTGCGCAGTGTCAACAGCCTTTGCGCCCTCCGGGACCGGGCAGGAGCGGTGACCATCGACTTGGCGCAGCTGCGGCTGGACAGCGGCAAAACCGTGCTTTACAAATGGGGCGCTCCGGCATCCTACCTGGTATCACCTTTGGGAGCGGAAAAGATCGGCAGTGCCGGTCCTCCTCCGGGACTTTCCGTAACTGACTGCCGGGAGCAGTATGACCGATTCACTCTGCGGCGGGAGCAATCCCTGATTATGGTCAGCGACGGGATCACCGAAGCGGACGCCCTGCGGTGCTGCCTGGAAGGACGGGAAGAAGAACCGGGAGAGCTGGCTTCCCGCTTACTGAGCTGCTGCCGCCAGGAAGGAGACGATGCCACGGTGGTGCTCATCCGTCTGGTTCCCTGCGATAATGAAGGAAAAAGTTAAATTCCGGTTTATCGAGCTGACGCTCGATAATAATTGAAAATGGAAAATGGAAAATTGAAAATGATTGTGTCGGCTACGCCGACGTTTTAAATTATTTTCCGAAGGAAAATACAACAATTTTCAACTTTCAACTTTCAATTTTCAATTCGCTCGTCAGAGCGTTAAATCGTAATTTTCTCAACACAAAAACCGGGCGTGCTGCGATTGCAGCACGCCCAATTCCTATTACAGGGGGGATTGTTTGATCTTGGCATATCGCCGGGGGTACTGAGGCGGGGTGGGAGCGACCTTACGCAAAACGATCACCGTATGGGCGGTGCCGTCCACGGGAAACTCCTGGACCTTTTCCAGTTTCAGTCCCAGCCGCCGGATGGCGTTTTTCGCCTCATCCAGTTCCTCCTGAGCAGCAGTGCCCTTCATCGCCAGCACCGCTCCGCCAACCTTCACATAAGGTGCGGTCAGTTCCAGCAGGATATTCAGCCTTGCCACGGCACGGCTGGTAGCGATGTCATACTTCTCCCGGCGCTGGACAACCGCCTCTTCTGCCCGGGCAGTAACACACTCCGCCTCCACCCCAAGCTGGGGCAGAATGCTCTCCAGCCAAGTCATCCGCTTTCCCAGAGAATCCAGCAGTGTCAGCTGCACCCCGGGACAGGCGATCTTCACCGGAACTCCGGGGAAGCCTGCGCCGCAACCTACATCGATCATTTTCTTGCCATTTAAATTCTCCAGCGTCAGCAGGGAAATGCTGTCCAGCAGGTGAAGCTTTGCTACCTGCTCCGGCTGGGTAATTGCGGTGAGGTTCATCACCTTATTTTGCTCCACCACTGCCTCTCCGAATGCGCACAGGGTATCGCAGGTTTTATCATCCAAGGCCAAGCCCAATCCGGGCAGGCCCTCTAAAAGTGTTTTCTTCATCATATCAGCTTGCATTGGCGATCCCCGTGAGATCTACCTGACTCTCATCCTTGGGGTCAAAGAGAACCTCTTCCTCCACCTGGGTGGGCAGGATATACTGCTGAATATGCCAGCTGACCAGCATATCCGTCATACTGCTGCGCACAGGCAGATCCCCGCCCGTTTCCGCCGTTGCCGGGATTTCCATATCGTCATTGGCCGCAAAGGAAGTATTATAGCTTTCCAGATCCTGAGTCACCCGGCTGTTTTCCTTTCCTGCCAGCTTGGATGCACTGGCCTGAGCGGCACTGGTATCCATCGCCTTCAAGGACTGATAGCAATGATTATAGGCCATCAGGTAACCGGAGTAACGAAATTCCGGCATGGAATTGGCATCACAGGCAAGGAAGGCAGCAAAGGCAGAATCCTGACCTGCCGTAATGCACATACGCTGTGCCATCTGCCGGCAGATCACAAAGGGCAGCGCCACAACAGGTGTCTCAGGATTGACGGCAGCTTCGCCGGTAATTCCCACAGTAACGCCGGTAATGCCCCGTCTGCTCATAAGCTTGCTCCAGCCCAGTTCCTTTACCGGGATAGTGGTTCCGGCAAATACCGCATTAAAATTCTCATAGGTCTGATTCTCAAAACCCTGGGCAGCCAGGACCGTCAGGTCCTGAAATGCGGGGTACTGGGGCGTACCATCGCTTTCCCGGCTGATCTGTCCGGAAAGCTCGTTGGCCTGCTGAAGATAGAATTCACCCGCACGCTCCAGCTCGCTGACTGTATACTCTGTCACATCCAGCCGCAGGTCATCGGCAAGGGTTCCGGCTTGTTCATTAAGTCCAAAAATGGCTGTGTTCAGGAAAAACACAATACTCACCGCCGCAGCGATCCAGCCAAACCACTGGATGGGGTTCCATTTCCAGATCACCATCATCACCACGCTGGCCAGTCCTGCTGCGCCCATTACGATCAGGATCAGCTGCCACAGGCAAAAGTCCAGACCTGCGCTCCACTCGGCCAGAAAATCCTGGACCATTCGGGTCACATAGGGGTAAACCATATCCACCAGCACCCAGTGCGTTTGGGCGAACTGGATCAGACCCCAGCTGCACAGCCCCACAATGGCTGCAACCAAATATCCACGCCAATATTTCAAAAGGAATCGCCTCCTTGTTTTCTATCCGTAACCATACTACCGCTATTATATAGAATAGTATTTTATAGTATAACACAATTTTTCCCGCTTGTCTGCCCCTAAATTCTTAATTTTTTATTGCGGGCAAATTCCAGTTTATCGAACTGTTTAAAAATACATTGTAGGGCGGGGTTATGACCCCGCCGACCCACCAAAGGTTTTGAAAATGCATTTTTTGAGGTAAAACCACCATCTTCGCATTTGACGATACAGAGCAATCATCGCAGCATAGCGGCGGGGTCATAACCCCGCCCTACATTGATTGCTCGATAAATCGGAATTTGAAGATAGGACGATACCGAGCGCAGATTTAACGATTGACACCGCACTGTGCACGAATTGCCTGCCGGGGCATCCCGGCCGATAAACTGGAATTTATGAAACTATCTGGCCCAAAACGCCGTCGGCGTACAATTCGGTGATCTCCACGGCTTTGATCTGGTTGTGCAGGTCTTCGCCTTTTATATATACCTTAATATAATTGGGGGTATGTCCCACGAAATATCCGTCCTGGGGCTCTTCAAACAAAACCTGCTGCACAGAGCCGATCTGGGCACTGCGGTAGTCTTGGGACATTTTTTGTGCCACAGCGATGGCACGGCGGCTGCGTTCCTCTTTCACGGCATTGCTCAGCTGCCCCGGCATCTTATCCGCAGGGGTTCCGGGACGGCGGGAGTAGGGGAAGATGTGCATATCCGCAAAGCCGCATTTTTTAATAAAGTCCAGACTCTGCAGGAATTCTTCTTCCGTTTCCCCGGGGAATGCCACGATCATATCCGTGGTAACGGCACACCCGGGGAAATACGCCTTAAGCAGGTTAACACTTTCCAAATACCGGGCAGAATCGTATTTGCGCCGCATTCTTGCCAGAACGCTGTCGCAGCCGGACTGCATCGACAGGTGAAACTGAGGGCAAATATTGGGCAGGGCAGCCAGCCGCTGACAAAAATCCCCGGTAATGATCCTGGGTTCCAAAGACCCCAGCCGTATCCGCATATCCGGCACAGCTTCACAAACAGCCTGCAGCAGCTCTCCCAGCCCCGGTTTTCCCGGCAGATCCGCACCCCAGGAGGCGATCTCGATGCCGGTGACCACGATCTCCCGGTAGCCTTGCTCCTTTAACTGCTTTGCCTGCTCCACCGCCAACGCTGCTGGTGCGGAACGAATGGGGCCTCTTGTATAGGGAATAATACAGTAGGTGCAGAAGTTGACACAGCCATCCTGCACCTTCAGCATTGCCCGGGTACGCCCCTCCAGACCACCGGCGGGCAGCACCTCAAAGCTACGGCGCTTCAGCGCCTCATCCAGCACCCGGGCATTTTCCCGGGTCTGCAGGCACTGCAGCACCTGCTCCAAAAACGTTTCCCGTCGGCTGCTGCCACCGATCACGTCCACGCCCAAGCCTTCCAGCGCTTCCTCAGCGTGCTGGGGATAGCAGCCGCAAACACCCAAAACCGCCTCCGGATGATCCCGGCGGCAACGGCGGATCATCGCCCGGTTTTTTTTGTCCGCAACAGCGGTAACAGAGCAGGTGTTGATAATATAGGCATCACATTCGCCGTTAAACTCCCCCACCGAGTGCCCCCGGGCCGTGAGCAGCTGCTCCATGGCCTGGGTCTCATATTGATTTACCTTGCAGCCAAGGGTATAAAATCCAACAATCATCGTCAATACCACCAATAAATACAACTTGATTTTGTAAGAATCGTCAAAACCGCCGATTGAAAATTTCCAATTATCTGGTATAATTAAAATGCGGTCGGATTTATTATAATCCAAAAAAGCAGATTTGTACAGCACAGGAGGGATTTGTTCTGGAATTTGAGATCAATATTCATTCTTTCCAGCAGGTCCAGCGCTTTGTTGCACTGGCTTGTGAACAATCCTTTGATATCCGTGTTGGCAACGAGCGCCAGCATATCAACGGCAAGGACCTGATGGGAATGTTCTCTCTGGACTTTTCCCGTCCTTTAACCGTGCGCACCCAGGAAGACTGTACGTCCTTCCGACAGGAAGCGTTAAAACTGTTGGCAGAATAAATACGGCTCTTTGAGCACCGTCCTGGGAATACCCGGGGCGGTTTTTTAATAATGAAAAATGGATGATGGAAATTCCGGTTTATCGATTAGATTCGTAGGGGTCGATGCCCACATCGACCCGGGCGGATGTGGGCATCCGCCCCTACAATGTTTTATCGAACGGATCGACAAATCGGAATATGTCTGTGCGTTGACAATCATTCGGCGAAATGCTAAGATACAATTACTATTTCTAAGGAGGAAATCCTTATGCAATACCTGTTTATGGCGCTGTTTGCCGGCTTGATCGTGGCAGCAGACCAGTTTACCAAATACCTGACGGTGGCAAATATTGCGTTACACGGACACCGGGATTTCCTGCCCGGCATACTGGGCTTTACCTATGTACGGAACACCGGTGCCGCCTGGTCCTCCTTTGAGGGAATGATCTGGTTGTTCGTACTGATCTTTGCAGTACTGACCGTGGCGATCATTTGGGAATTCTCCAAAAAACGGATGGGGTTTACCACCTTTGAGCGCTGGTGCATCGCTGCCATCTACGGCGGCGGTCTGGGCAACATCATCGACCGGATCCGTCTGGGTTATGTTGTGGATATGCTCCAGACGGAATTTATGAAATTCCCCGTTTTCAATGTGGCTGACTGCTTCATCACCTGTGGTTGTATTCTGTTGATGATCCATCTGGTTTTCTTTAACAAGGAATTTTGGAAGGACGAGAAAAAATGATCCTTTTCGCCGATACCGCCGGGGAACGGCTGGATGCCTTTCTCGCCCGGTGCGTGGAAAATTTAAGCCGCTCCGGTGCCCAAAAGCTGCTGGAGGAGGGCTGTGTACTGCGCAACGGCAAGCCCGGCAAGAAAAACGACAAACTGAATATGGGTGACGAGATCTCCGTGGAGATCCCAGAACCCAAGCCGGTGGATATCGTTCCCAAGGAGATCCCGCTGAACATCGTCTACGAGGATGAGGATGTGCTGGTAATCAACAAGCCCAAGGGTTTGGTTGTCCACCCTGCCGCCGGGCATCAGGCGGACACTTTGGTCAACGGTCTGCTTTTTGCCCGGGCTGACCAGCTTTCCGGCATCAATGGGGAGCTGCGCCC
>JAFSFK010000124.1 GCA_017435245.1 Oscillospiraceae bacterium
CAGAACGTCGTGAGACAGTTCGGTCCCTATCTGTTGCGGGCGTAGGAGATTTGAAGGGAGCTGACCTTAGTACGAGAGGACCGGGTTGGACGTACCTCTGGTGTACCAGTTGTTCTGCCAAGGGCATGGCTGGGTAGCTACGTACGGACGAGATAAACGCTGAAGGCATCTAAGCGTGAAACTCTCCCTGAGATAAGATCTCCACTGAGGCTCGACGTAGACTATGTCGTTGATAGGTCAGAGGTGTAAGTGCAGTAATGTATTAAGCTGACTGATACTAATAAGCCGAAAGCTTGACCAAAGCGCAGGCTCAGTGTTGCAAGAAGCTCAGAAAGCAGAAAGTTATTTCGATGTTCAGTTTTCAGGGTACATTCCTGAAATTACAAATTACGAATTACAAGTTACAAATTAATTTGTAATTTATAATTTGTAATTTTTAATTGAGATATCCGCTCTTAGCTCAGTTGGTAGAGCAACTGACTCTTAATCAGTGGGTCCCGGGTTCGAGTCCCTGAGAGCGGACCAAATGGCCCATTGGTCAAGTGGTTAAGACAGCGGCCTCTCACGCCGTTAACATCGGTTCGAATCCGGTATGGGTCACCAGTAAAAAAGCCCGAAAGGGTTTATATAGAGGATGGTTAAAAGCCATCCGGTGAGAGTTGGTATTGATTGTGGTGAGGGTCCACCTGTTCCCATCCCGAACACAGAAGTTAAGCTCACTTACGCCGACGATAGTTGCCTGGCGACGGGCCGTGAAAATAGGTAATGCCAACACAAACAAGCTCCTGCGAAAGCAGGAGCTTTTCTTTTTGTTTTGTGTATGATATACTGTAGAAAACGAAAGAGGGTGATGCTATGGGTAAACAGAAAGAGTTTTTCTCTTTCCGCTGCGCACACAGGATGGAGCTAGTTACGGAAAAGCTGAAGGAGCAGGTGCGGCTGCTAACGGATCGCGAATATCTGATTATGGAGACGGATGTGGGATTTGATCTCGGCATTGGCCGGGGTGGACATCAAGGTGGATACTGGTACTGTGCATCCTTGAAGGAGGATGGGGCGGGCAGTTTGATCGAGGGGCGTGTTGTGTATCGCACCTGGAACGGCGAGGAGATTAAAATGTCGTGGATCGACTGGATCGAACTGGGGTGTCTGTTTGTTCTGTTTTTGCCATTGGTCCTAGGAGTCTGGATTTATCGTATCTTCCGACCAGAAGTCACCGATGAAGAGCGTTTTGTGGAATTCATGGTTACAAAAATGGATTGCGAATTGGTGCAATAAGAAAAGCCGCCTCCAAGGCGGCTTTTCTTATATGGTTTGCGTTGAATGGTGCGTAGTTAGCACCGAGGAAGAATTTTATGTTTTTTTTCTCTGCACCAGCTGGACGACCTCGCCCACCTTTTTCGTAATCTCCCCATAGCACTCCCGCTTATGGGGCCGCAGACATCCGGAACAGTCCTTGATGCCGTTCTCCGTGTAGGTGAAATTGCCGCCGCACTTGTCGCCCAGGGCATAGAGGGGGCAGTAGCAGAAGATGCAGGAGAAGGTTTCGGGGTCTGCACCGGGATGGCAGGGGAAGTATTCGCACTCTTTGTTTTGGAAGAAATCGTAGGGCATAGATAGGGTCTCCTGTTTGTTCGAATTTCTGTAGGTCTGTCATACGGTGCGTGAGGAAAGAATACCGCCCGCATTCCTCTTCCGACCCCTTCGGGGCCACCTTCTCCCCGGGAGAAGGAATTTATTGGAATTGGTTCCAGGGGAACTCGTCGGGGGGCGGGGCGGTGAAGGTCAGCTCCTCGCCGGTTTTGGGGTGGCGGAAGCAGAGTTTGGAGGACCAGAGGGCGATCTCGCAGTCATCCTCACGGGTGCTGTATTTCCGGTCGCCCACCAGGGGGAGGTTTCGGGAGGAGAACTGGCAGCGGATCTGGTGGGTGCGGCCGGTGATTAGTTCGATGCGGACCTTGGACAGCTCGTCGGTTTGGGACAGCACCTCGTAGTTGAGGATGGCCTCCTGGACATCCTTGCCCGGCTCGGTGACCACATAGGTCTTTCGCTCTGCTTTGTCCCGGGCCAGCAGGTCCCGAAGGGTCCCGGCGGGGGCATCGGGGCAGCCGTGGAGGACCGCCTGGTACTCCTTATGGAAGATGCCGTCCCGGATCTGCGCCGAAAGGTCGGAGGCGGCACGTTTGGTGCGGGCCAGGACCATGAGGCCGGATACAACCCGGTCCAGACGATGGACAGTGCGGATATTTTGGTCCCCCAGGGCCTCACGGCAGAGGTCGGGGACGCCGCCGGGTTCATCGGTGGACAGGACCCGGGGTGGCTTGATGCAGACCACGAAGGCGGGATCGATGTGAAGTATTTCAAATTGGGTCATGGTGACAACCTCGTTTCATAGCTGTGTATAGTTTATCACAGGCAAAAGAAGTTTTCAATGGGTTGCTATTTATTGAAATAATGCTATAATTATTGTATCATTTTCAATGAACTGTGAGGAGAGAAAAATGGTTCATATCATTACCGATTCTGCGGCTGATCTTCAGCCCCAGGAATATGAGAATTTGGGCGTGACCTGCATTCCCCTGCGGGTGACCTTTGGCGACAAAGAATACCAGGAAAACATCGATCTTTCCAAGGACCGATTTTATGAGCTGCTTCTGGGCAGTGGAGAATTTCCCAAGACCTCCCAGGCATCTCCTGCCGTGCTGGAGGAACTGTTTGAAATGGTCAGGGAGAAGGGGGATGAGGCGGTGTATATCACCCTGTCCTCTGCCCTCAGCGGCACCTATCAAACGGCCTGCATGGTCCGGGAGGATGTGGAGTATGGGGGAAACTTTGTCTTCGACAGCAAAAACGCCACCGGCGGACAGCGGATGCTGGTGGAGTATGCCTGCCGCCTCCGGGGCCAGGGAAAGGATGCCGCCGGGATCGTGGCCGGACTGGAGGCGATCCGGGACCGGATCGAGCTGTATGCCGTGGTGAATAACCTGGAATATCTCCATAAGGGAGGCCGCATCTCCCATGCGGTGTATACCCTGGGCAATATGGCACAGATCAAGCCCATCATTTCCGTCAGCACCGAGGGCAAGGTCATGCTGCCGGGCAAGGCTATGGGCATGCGCAAGGGGATGGATTTCCTGTGCAAGCGGCTGGATGCCCGGAAGCCCGATGGGGCGCATCCGCTCTATGTGATGTACACAAACAACCGCTCTGTTGCGGAAACGCTGGCCCAGCGGCTGGCGGCACATGGCTGGGAAATTCCGGATGAGCGGATCATCCAGGTGGGCGCCGCCATCGGTGCACATGTTGGCTCCGATGCCTGCGGCATCGTGTACGTAGGAGAATGAATGGACGAGATCAAGCGGCTGAAGCGAGTCAATTATCTGGCGCTGGCGGTGGTGGTCGCATTTGCTGCGGCCTGTGTCCTGGGCGCACTTGCGCTCCGGGAGCGGCACCGCTTCAGCCGGGAGAAATGGCTTCAGGACCCCGAAAACCGAACCCGGATCGTGGATGACCTGCTGGCACACTACGAGCTGGTGGGAATGACCGGAGAGGAAGTCCTGGCGCTGCTGGGGGATCACGACAACGAAGCCGGCTATTTTCAACAGGAGGAGCGGCTGGACTACTGGCTGGGACCCGAGCGGGGGCTCATGCGCATCGACAGCGAGTGGCTGATTTTGGACTTCGCTGACGAAGTGGTCACGGGCTGGTTTATTACAACAGATTGACGGACATCGGGGCATTTTGTCCCGGTGTTTCTATTGACTAATCGAGGGGTGGTCTGCTATACTGAGCAAAACTTTTTGGGAGGGATATCCATGACGAAGCTTCTCTTGCGGCTCTTTGTGCAGGAAACGGATACGCCCGATGGCCGGGCGAGGGTCGGATCCCTGGCGGGGGCCGTGGGGATCGTGTGCAATGTGCTGCTGTTTTTGGGAAAGGTCATCGCCGGAACTCTGGCTGGGTCCGTGGCGATCGCAGCGGACGGCTGGAACAATCTGTCCGATGCGGCCAGCTCCATCGTGACACTGCTGGGGTTCCGGTTTTCCCGGAAGCCGGCGGATGCCCACCACCCCTACGGTCACGCCCGGGCGGAATATCTGTCGGGGCTGTGCGTGGCGGTGCTGATTTTGTTCATTGGTGTGGAGCTGGCGAAGTCCTCCATTGGGAAGATCCTGGCGCCGGAGCCGGTATAGTTTTCTGACGTGACCTTTTGGGTGCTGATCGCTTCCATTGCGATGAAGCTGTGGATGTCCCGGTTTGTGGGAAAGCTGGGAAAGCTGATCGGGTCCATGGCCCTGGAGGCAACCTCCGCCGACAGCCGCAACGATGTCATCGCCACCTCGGCGGTGCTGGTGAGCTGTCTTGTGGGGCGGTTTTTCCACATCGCCATCGATGGATGGACAGGTCTGTGTGTGGCGGCGTTCATTCTGTGGTCCGGTTATGGCATCGCCAGGGAAACCATGTCGGCGCTGCTGGGCGAGCAGGCCGACGGGGAGCTTGTGGAAAAGCTCACGGCCATGGTCCTGCGCCACGACGGCATCCTGGGCATCCACGACCTGCTGATCCATGATTACGGCCCCGGTCGGTGCTTTGCCTCAGCCCATGTGGAGCTCAGCGCCGAGGAGGACCCGCTTGTTTGCCATGAGATCATCGACCATCTGGAATGCGATGCTCTGCGGGAGCTGAATGTCCATCTGGTGATCCACCACGACCCTGTGGCGGTGAATGATGCCGAATGGGGCAGACTGCGGCAGCAGGTGGAGCAGATCGCCCGTGGGCTGGATGATCGGCTGTCGGTCCATTCCTTTCGGCTGGTCCGGGGGCGGGGAATGCCCAGGCTGGTCTTCGATCTGGCGGTGCCCTACGGCGTGGACCAGGAGGAGGTCCGGATGACCCTCCGGGAAAAAATGGTGGAGGCGGGGATCACGAATCCCGTGACGGTCCGCTTTGACGAGGCATGAAAAAATCCCTGTGATGGAGTCATCACAGGGATTTTTCACACACAAGAATGTGGGCAAACTCGGTTTCCAGGCGGCTTGCCAGTCGGAGCGGACCCAGGAGGGGGATGATCTCCTCCGGGGTGTCCGGGTAGATGCGAAGCCTCCGGGTGCCCATGTCCAGGGTGTCACTCTGATTTTTGTCCAGGGACAGGACCAGTTTTCCGCCGGGACGGAGGAGGGAGGCGGCTTTTGAGAGAAAGGCAGCCTTGTCCTCAAAATGCATCATGGTTAGGGAGGAATAGACCGCATCGAACTGTTTTTCGAAGAAATGCGTCAGAAAATCGCCGCAGATCAGATCAACATTGGCGTGCGCCGCAAGATTATCTGCCGCCCGGGCGACGGTTTTCGGGGAGATGTCGATGCCCGTGAGCCGGGCGCAGTCGGGGGCCACCCGTGCCGCCAGACGGCCGGTGCCGATGCCGATCTCCAGGACCTCCTGGCATTGCTCCAGCGCCAGGGCGGCGAGGAAGGCGGGGCCGTCCCAGTTGTCCATATAGGCCCGGAGCTGGGGCGGGTCCCGGAAGGGGTCGTTTTCTTCATCGATCAAAAGATCGTAATGGGTCCGTACATCCATCAGCCGAAGATGATGAGGATGCCCACCAGGATGCCGGTGATGGCGGAGAAGGCGGGGAGCTTGCTGCGGTACATGATGATGGCCTGGGGCAGGATCTCGCCGAAGACCACATACAGCATGGCGCCGCTGGCGAAGCCCAGGCTCAGACACAGGCCCAGGGCACCGATCTCGCCCAGCCAGAAGCCCAGCAGGGCGCCCAGCACCGTGGGAGCGCCGGACAGGGCCGTGACCACCACGGCCTTCCACTTGGTCATGCCGCCGCTGATGAGGGGAACGGACACGGCCATGCCCTCGGGGATGTTGTGCAGGCCGATGAGCACCGCCAGGGTCAGAGCCGCACGGCCCATAACAGCGTTGTTGCTGGCATAGGAGGCGCCGATGGTCATGCCCTCGGGAACGTTGTGCAGGGCGATGGCGCAGGCCATGACCACACCGGCCACGAAGAGGGCCAGTTTGGAATCCTTGTGCTTGCGGTGCTGCTGGAAGTGGTCGGCGTGGATCAGCTCGTCCAGATCGTCGTGGGTCTGGGGGTGGTTGGCATCGACGTGGGGGACCTCGGGATTGGTTTTGCGGTCGATGAGCCAGTTGAGGAAGTAGATCACCGCCACGCCGATGGCGATGGAGCCGATGACCGTGTAGATGCTCACGCCGGTTCCGATGGCCTCGACCACCAGGTCGAAGCAGACCACACTGAGCATCACGCCGCCGGCGAAGCTCAGCAGGAGGCTCACGGTGCGGTTGGAATCCTTCTGAAGCAAAGCGCCGACGAGGCCGCCCAGGCCGGTGCCGACGACACCGGCGATGAAGGTGGTGAGGAATAAGGTTGCAAGAACGCCCATAATGTCACTCCTTGGGGAATTTAGTCAATTATGGGGCTATGATAGCATAGGCTAATCGGGATTGCAACTGCTGGGATGGAAAAGAAAAGAACCGCCGGGGATTTCGGCAGTTCAGCGGAGCTGGTTTTTGATGCGACGTAGGAAGGCACGGGCTTCCCGGGTGGCTCCGGTGGACTCGATGTAGTTTTTTCGCTTCAGAAGGGCGGTGAGGGGGCCCTCGTAACCGGGACGGAGCATAGCGTTGGCAGCTTCGAATGCGGAGCGGGCGGCGGAGAGGTTACCGTCTTTTTGGCAGATGAGGATTTCTGTCAAAGACAGATAGAACAGGCATTTTTGGAAGGTGCGGCTGAATTCGTCCAGCTTTTGGGATTCTGTGTAAAGGCGGCGCAGCTCATCGGAGTAAGTGAACCCATTCAGGTGGAGCTGGCAGACCAGCATCCGGGAGGCCGCATCGGAGGCGTAGTCGGTTTTTCGCTCGGGAGGCATGGCATCCAGGGCGAGCCGGTAGTGGTCCTTTGCCTGGGCGTAGTCAGCGTGCCGTTCATAAAGGTCCGCCAGGTTGTTGTGGGAGCGCATTCGGTCCAGCCAGGTACCCTCCAGGGTAAGGCTGTATTCCAGCAGCTCCACGGCCATGGGGAAGCACCAGGTGGGCATGGCGGCTGCGGTGGTATAGCAGTGCTGGGGCCGCATTTTTTCCGGGGCACGGCGGAGGGCAGCTTTGAACTGCTCCAGCAGCTCGGGGGTGCACTTACCCATGGTGATGGCTTCTTCGATTTCGGAGAGTTTCATTTTTGGTTCTCCTTTGCGGTACGGACGGAGGCAATCAGCAGACGGCGGATGTTGCCGCAGAGTTTTTCGGCGTAGGAATGAGTTTGTGTATCGATCCTGTGGGTTTTGAGCAGCAGTTTCAGCCAATAGCTGGTTTCGTTGGATTCTTTCAGTGCAATCTCCAGCTTGGAAATGAAATCCTTGCGGCTTTGGGCATACTGGGCTTCGTGGATATTGGCCCCGATGGAGGTTCCGGCCCTGCCGAGCTGATCGGTCATATACGCACTCTTGGGGACAGTAATATGATCCACCAGATCCATAATGACAGCGGCAAATTCAAGAGAAAGATCGAGAAGTTTGTTTTCAGACATGGGGACCACACTCCTTTTCTGCTATTATACAGTTGATCGGTATGGAAAGCAATGATATATTGCTGGCGCAATACGATATACGGCTAGCGCCGCATGATATACTTGCTGCGCAAGCATGATATAATATCCGTTCCCCTCATACGCATCAGCGTATATCATATGCGGAGCATATATCATACCCGGCAGGGTATATCATCCGTGACCGAAGGGAACGGATATCATTGCACCAAAAAAGAGCGCAGCCGAAGCTGCGCTCTTTTTTGGTGCGAGAGATGGGACTCGAACCCACACGGCGTAACCACACGCACCTCAAACGTGCTTGTCTACCATTCCAACACTCTCGCAAATGCCTGTTCATTATAATGCAGGGGAGGCGGTTTGTCAACTGTTTTCTTTTGTGCCGAACTGCAAAAATATCGGCAGAATTTTGTTTGAAATCCTTCAAAACTGGTTGACAAAGAAAAGAAGATGTGATACCATGATAGTCCATACTGTGCCCGTATGTCCAGACGTGGTTTCCCATCCTTGTGGCATTATGATAGCACAGAGGCGGACAGTTGTCAAGTGGTGAGATACAAATTCATCAACTTTTGCAAACTGATCCGGGCGTATCAAATTAGCAACACATTATCCCGGCCTTCGGGCCGTAAGAAAGGCAGTGATGATCCACATGGCGAATAACCTGGTCCGTGACCAATTGTTCGGCAAAACCGTGCGTAAGTCCTACGCAAAGTACGAAGAGATCCTCGAAATGCCCAACATGCTCAAGATCCAGAAGGACTCCTATGAGTGGTTCCTGAAGGAGGGCCTGCGTGAGGTGTTCAAGGATGTCGGCTCCATCACCGACTTCTCCGGCAAGCTGGAGCTGAGCTTCCTGGATTTCTCCATGGATGAGAAGCCCAAGTACACCATCGAGGAGTGCAAGGAGCGGGACGCTACCTATGCCAAGCCCATCAAGGTCCGTGTGCGCCTGCGCAACACCGAAACCGATGAGATCAAAGAGCAGGAAATCTTCATGGGCGATTTCCCCATCATGACCAACGGCGGCACCTTCGTCATCAACGGCGCAGAGCGTGTCATCGTTTCCCAGATCGTCCGTTCCCCCGGCATGTACTACGGTCATGAGGTGGACAAGGCCGATCAGCACACCTACACCGCCACCGTCATTCCCTACCGGGGCGCCTGGCTGGAGTACGAAACGGACACCAACAACGTCTTCTGGGTCCGGATCGACAAGAACCGCAAGCTGCCTGTTACCTGCCTGATCCGTGCCATGGGCGTGATCTCCGACGAGCAGATCAAGGCCCTCTTCGGTGAGGATGAGCGCATCCTGGCCACTCTGGACAAGGACACCTGCAAGACCAAGGAGGAGTCCCTGCTGGAGATCTACCGCCGGCTCCGTCCCGGCGAGCCTCCCACGGTGGAAACTGCCACCGCCCATCTGGAGGGCCTGCTCTTCGATGCCCGCCGCTACGATGTGAGCGTGGTCGGCCGCTACAAGTTCAACAAGAAGATGGACATCTGGTCCCGTCTGAGCGGCCAGACTCCTGCCGAGCCCATCGTCGATCCCATGACCGGCGAGATCCTGGCCATGCCCGGCGAGGTCATCGACCGTGCCAAGGCCCACGAGATCTCCGAGCACGGCGTCAACGAGGCCCTGCTGCAGGTGGGCGACAAGGTCGTCAAGGTCTTCTCCAACGACATGGTCGATATGTCCAAGTTCGTTTCCTTCGATCCTGCCGAGTTCGGCATCAAGGAGAAGGTCCGCTTCTCCGTGCTGAAGGAGATGCTGGAGGAGGCCTCCGAGGCTGCTTCCTATGACTGGGAGGAGGCCATCAACGACCGTCGTGACGATCTGATCCCCAAGCACATCATCGTCGATGACATTCTTGCCTCCATCAATTACCTCAACTGCGTGGCCATGGGCGTGGGCACCCCCGACGACATCGACCACCTGGGTAACCGCCGTCTGCGTTGCGTGGGCGAGCTGCTGCAGAACCAGTTCCGCATCGGCTTCAGCCGTCTGGACCGGGTCATCCGGGAGCGCATGACCGTTCAGGATCTGGACTCCGTCACCCCCCAGAGCCTCATCAACATCCGTCCCGTCACCGCCGTCATCAAGGAGTTCTTCGGCTC
>JAFSFK010000125.1 GCA_017435245.1 Oscillospiraceae bacterium
AGCAGCATACTGCATTTTTCCATAATCAGTTCTATGGCCAGTTCTGATCTGATGGTTTCAAACAGCTCTTCGAAAATATCCTGCAGCTGCCCGCAGCCTTTGTAACAGATCTTTTTATCCAGACCAAATGCCTGCACAAAGGAAACCGCTGCGGTTCCCTTCAGATGAATGACCATCTTTGTCCAGGGATCCCGGGAATCGGCAGTGGCCGTATACGCTGTCTTTTCCGAAAGGATACACAGATCCTCTTCTGATAAGCAATAGACATCCTCTCCTGTCCGCAGCACCCCGGTACCGGAAAAAACATATTCAATTACAGTATACGCAGAGGAATTCTCTGCGTTTTGCCGGCAGTCATCCCCGTGGGTGATCCCCGCCAGGGAGATCCACATAGGAGGTGTCTGAGTTGGTATGGGAAATCGGTAGATATGTTCTCCGGTATAGAGGGAAATGTCCAACTTTTGTCAGTCCTTTTATCGGTTATTCTTGAAATCCTTATCCGCCAGATCACAGAACTTCTTGATCAGTTCGATTTCCTTAGGATCGTAGGGCCGGTGGTTGGGGCGGTACAGGTCGTGGAACCACTTGGTAAAATCCACATCCGTATTATTGCCGTTATAATAGTTTACCCAGGTATTCTCCCAGGGCTCATAGGTCTGGTACTTACCTGCCACAAAGCCCCAGTTGTAGCAGCCGATCTTCTCCAGATAGAACAACGGGAAACAGGTAAACACATCATTGCCGGTACAGCGGCCCAGCCACTCGGTACAAAGCAAGGGTCTGCCCTCTTTCTTCAGCCGCTTGATGATCTGCACGTGTTCATAGTAATCCTTGTAGTAGTGGTAGGAGATAATATCCACATTCTCAAGCGCATACTGGTCAGGTGGCAGCAGAGGAATATTCTCATCGCCCCGTACCCGGAGCATACCCACGGTAAGAGGCTGGCTGGGGTCGATCTGACGGACCACCTCGAACATCCGCTGCAGAATGGGCAACGTCACATCATAACGGCTGCTGCCGCCGGGTTCGTTATAAAGATCCCAGATGCAGATCCGCTCGTCGTCCTTGTACTTGGTAACGATCTCCCGGACCATTTCCATATACTCCTCCCGGGTCACAGGATCGTCCAGATAGTAGTGGGGCGCAGGACCGGTATGGGGACCGTGCTGGGATTTCTTTCTTCCGCCGTGGTAGCCCCAGTCATAGTGCTGAGGTCCTACTGCAGGCATTTTCCAATCCTCGGTCTTGGGGGGCATACAGTCATTGGCCAGCACCACCATACAGTCGATGCCGTACTTATGGCACAGAGCCAGGTAACGCTCGAAGCGCTCCATAAAGCCGTCGTGCTCTTCTTTCCATACCACGTATTCCAAAATCACACGGATCGAGTTAAAGCCGGTTTGCTGCATCAGCTTCAGCTCTTCCTCTGTGGTCTGGAACCGCTCTTCAAAGCCCAGCTCCTGCCACTGATCGATCCGGTTGGCGCAGTCGGCACTCATATAGTTACAGCCACGCATCCAGGGACGGGAATTGTACCACTCCCAGATTCTTTCTTTACTCCATCTCATAGCAGTTCTCCTTATGTCCAAAGCTCTCTGTTGATATTGGGGGTCAGCTGGGCAAGCATTCCGCCATCCACAGCCAGCTCCGCACCGGTGGTATTGCGGGATTCCTCGCTGCCGAAATACCATACTGCGTTGGCAATATCCTCAAATTCCGCAATATCCTGCAAGGGCGTATAATTTGCCAGACAGTATTTGGCGTTGTTTGCATTGTTCTCCCATCGCTCTGTCTTGATCATACCGGGCATAACGCAATTGCTGCGGATGCCGTATTTGCCCCAGTCCACCGCCAGGGATTTGGACATCGCCAGAATGGCACTTTTGCTGGAGCAGTAAGCGCAGCGGTTCTCCGTTACCCGCAGGGCAGAATTGGAGGTGATGAACACAATGGAGCCCTTACCCTTTTCCCGCATCTGCCGGGCCGCCTCTCTTGCCATCATAAAGTTCCAGCCCACATTGGTCTTGTAGACATCCATAAAATCATCAATGTCCACATCCAGGCTCACCTGTCCGATGCCCAGATTGGCTGCGTTCAGCACCAGGGTATCCAGCAGATATCCCCGGGCACGGATATCGGCAAAGATGGCTTTCACATTTTCTTCGCTGAAGATTTCTGTCCGGTAGCCTTTTGCGTATGTGCCATATTTCTCAGTGATTTTCTCTGCCGCCTTTTGTGCTGCCTCCAGAGTTCTGCTGCCGATGAACACAGCATAGCCCTCCTTGGCGAATCTGCAGGCAATGGCGAAGCCTGTGCCGTTTGTGGCACCGGTCACGAATACAGATTTATTCATCTTCTATCCTCTCTTACCAATCGGCAACGCTGCCGTCCTCGAAGTACTGGCGGGGTGTTGTCCAGTTGCCGTCATAGAGCTTATCCTGCAGCGCCTCCTCGTCCAGCTCCACGCCCAGGCCGGGTTTTGTGGGTACATCGATATAGCCGTCCTTGATGACGAAGGGGTCCTTGATATAGCCTACGCCCAGATCGGACTTGTCCGGGTTGCCGGGATGCTCCTGGGCCAGGAAATTGGGAATACAGGTATCCAACTGCAGGCACGATGCCAGGGAGATGGGGCCCAGAGGATTGTGAGGTGCCACAGAGCCAAAATACAGCTCAGCCATGGCTGCGATCTTTCTGCCCTCGAAAATACCTCCGCAGTGGCAGATATCCGGCTGCACCACGCTCACTGCCTGCTTTTCCAGCAGTTCCCGGTACTGCCACTTGCCAAACAGCCGCTCACCGGCTGCGATGGGAATACTGGTGGAACGGGCGATATTTACCATGCAATCCACATTCTCCGGCAGGCAAGGCTCTTCAATAAAGAAGGGATGGTAGGGCTTCAGCTCCTCACACAGCCGCACCGCCATTGCGGGGCTGACTCTGCCGTGGAAGTCGATGGCAAGATCCACGCTGTCGCCGATCTTCTGGCGGACAGCAGCAAAACGCTCCACATGCTTTTTGGTATTCTCCGGGTTGTCAATCGCCTTGATGGGAGGAATGATGGAGTATTTCAGCGCAGTATACCCCTCATCCAGCCGCTGCTGGGCAATCTCCAGCATATCCTCAATGGAAAAATCACCGGCAATGGCTGCCCGCTTCACGTGGGTGTACATCCGGATCTTATCCCGGCACTTGCCGCCCATCATTTCGTATACGGGGCAGTTATAGTACTTGCCCTTGATATCCCACATTGCCTGCTCAATGCCGCTGATGGCAGAGAGCATCAGAGGACCGCCACGGTAAAAGCCGCCACGATACAGCGCCTGCACATGGTGCTCGATCATCATAGGATCCTTACCGATGAGGTACTCCTCAAATTCCTTGATAACGGCCTCCACTGCGTTGCAGTGACCTTCCAGCACCGGTTCACCAAGGCCGACGATATCGGCATCGGTGTACATCTTCAAAAACATCCATCTGGGTTTTACTTTGATCAGTTCCAGCTTTGTGATCTTCATATTCATCCACCTTTACAGCTTGATTTCTTTAAAAAACTCCGGAACGATCTTGTTGACATAAGCAAAATCGTTCAGGTCCAGATCATCAAACAATCCGCAGTGCAGCGGGATCGCTTTAGCGCCGATGCGCTGACAGAAGGTTTTCCCGTCTGCCATATTCATATTGTTGCCCCGGCCATTCACCGGCAGGAACACATAGTCGATCCTCTCCGGCAGGTCGGCAAAAACCAGTTCATTGTACAAGGTATCGCCGGTGATGTAGAAGGTTTTTCCCTCGGCATACATCACGATGCCTACGGCGTGATCGTCGGAATGGGCGGCATACACCGCTTCAAACACCAATTCTCCCTCCGTCCAGCGGGTCTTACGGTCGAACATAGTATAATTATTTTTCAGTCCACCCAGTTTCCGCACCGTCTGCCAGGCATTATAGGATGCCAGCACCAACACGGAGGATTCCTCGTTAAGATAGTGCTGCAGGGTTTCCGGGTCGGTATGATCCAGATGGCAGTGGGTCAGCAGGATCACATCCGGCTTGACCTTTAAAAACTTCTCCTGCACCGGCACCCGGCGCTGATTGTGAGGCTCGATTTTTGCCACGCTGTTGGAAAGATAGGGGTCTACCAGAATTGTCTTCCCCCCCGTTTCAAACATCAAGCCCGCTTGTCCAAGCCAAGTTACTTTCATCGTAAATCTCCTTCCCCGATCCGGATCCTGGAAATATAGGTCCGGGTCTGTCCCGGTTCGATCCAGCCAAAGCCAGCCTGCTCCCGTGATATGGGAGAATTGGGGGAATTGGCAAGGCTGGTTTGGGGCTCCAGACAAATGTATCCATCGGCGTTTCCGTTGTAGATCAGCCGGAACCCCATCTTTTCGTCATTTTCATATACCACGCTCAGGTCATTTCCTTTGTCGTAGATCACCATTTTTCCATCCGCTCTGCTGCGGTAGTGACGGCTGATAGGTGCGGAAAACGGGTCAAACGCCCCTGCATCCAACGCTAAACTCACCGCATCAAAGGAAGGCTTTTCCCCTGTGGGCAGATAGTTTTTCATATTTCGTGCGTATTCCTCACCGATTTTCGCCCGAACCCGGATATCACCGTCCCCCGGGCAAAACCGGGCATTGAAGGTAGTGTGAAACCCTAACAGCACCGGCATATTGGTATCGGAGCCGTTTGTCACCTGTGTCGTGTGAAGCAATCCGTTTTCCGACAGCTCATAGTCCATCCGGATCTCAAAGCTGTGGGGGAACCGCAAATACGGATGCCCTTCACCTGCACGGTAAAGGCAGCTGACCTTATTCTCCCTTTTTTCCAAAAGGGAAAAAGCGGTTTCGTGGAGCATTCCGTGAAGATGACATCCCGTCGCCGGCTCATTCACCGGGAACCGATAATCCCTTCCCTCAAAGGAAAACGCTCCGCCGCTGATCCGGTTTACAGGGAACAGAATAGGCATTCCGTACAGGTAGGGATTATCCAATTCCTCCCCAGGCTCCCGCAGGATCACAGCGCCGTACTTTTCATTGTGCAGGCTGATGCAGTTTGCGCCTCTATGTAAATTGATCTTCGCCGTATAATCTCCGGCACAGATTTGTTCAGTCATAATGATCCCCCAGTTTCTCCAGGTTACTCCTATTATGAATCTTCCTGCGCCAAAAAACAAGCCAAAATTCACGGTATTTCCCGTCCCCAAATCTGGTACTTGATTTTTAGCCTTGGTATGCACTACAATGAAGCCAATGGTGGAGGAGGCGATTTTATGATGTTCTATGCCATCGGCGAACCGGAATATAAAACCAGCAACTGGTACAAAGATATTTTAGATGGCCTGCTCAGCGAAAAACGGCAGAAGCGTTTTTCCCTGACTATGCTGGAAAGCATCGATGAGCTGAAGCAATACGCTGTCAGCCGTGAAGACATTATCTTTGTCATCGGTACCAATTCCCAATGGCTGGATAAGGTCCTGCCCCTGTGTGAGGCCGTCTTTGACAACCGGGTCATCGTCCTTGCCAACCACGAGAACCGCTTTTCCAAGGGCAAATACAGCATTGTCACCGCCGACATTACCCACAGTGTCCAGCTGCTTTACAATTATTTAAAGCACTACGGAAAAGAACGGATCGCCATGTACGGCATCAACCCCAAATCCTCCTCCGATGCCTACCGCAAACGCAGTTTCCTGCTGTGCGGCGGAAAGGAAACAGACCTGTACTATAACACCATTTCCCTTTCCCAGTGCTACGATGATTTTTCTGAAAGCACAGGACAATATGATGCAGTGATCTGCGTCAATGATTTTGCTGCCATCTCTCTTACCAAGCATTTGGGAGCAGATACCTCGCTGTATATCACCAGCTGCGGCGCCGGAAGTCTGCTTTCCCGGTTTTTCTCCCCCAGCATCACCCACACCCGGATCAATTACGCATCCTTCGGCAAGGCAGGCTTAGACCTTTGCCGGATCCTGCAGAAAAACAGCAATGCCAACTCCGTAAACATCTATCTGTCCAGCGACTTTGTCCCGGGTCAGACCACAGACGAGCTTCCGCTGGTAAAAGAGGCAATGCAGGAAAGCCAGAGCATCGACAAAAATGACGATAAGTACTACGCCGATCTGGAGATCGACGAAATGATCCGTGTGGAAACGCTTTTAAACTCCTGCGATCAGGGCGACCTGCAGATCCTCAAAGGTGTTCTCGCTGGAAAAACCTATTCCGCTCTGGCAGAAGAGAATTTTATGTCAACTAACGGTGTGAAGTACAAGCTGAAAAATATGTTTGAGCTTTGCAGCGTCAGCTCCCGGGCTGAGCTGGTGGACCTTCTAAAAAAATACATCAACGCAGAATTCACTAAGGAGCAACACAATGAATCTTGATAAATACCTTTACACCCGGCTGCCTTTCCGAAAAGGCATTTCCGGTCTGTGGCATTTGAGCGGCGATTTTGGTGTTCTGGACAGTACTTACGACTATGCTATCACCCAGAATGGCGATTCCCAGGTCTACACCTATGAAACCAGCCAGTATCGGGTGCAGGCCGTCTTCACCCCCCAGCCCAACGGTGCTATGATCCGCCAGGATCGTTTTGAGAATCTTACCGGAGAAACTCTGATCTTAAATGCATTCTCCTCCCGGTTCAGTCTGGAGGGCAACCGTTATGAGGTGTACACACAGTACAACGGCTGCCACCACGAAAGCTCCGGTCAATGGCAGGAGCTGGTGACCCAGGTGCGCAGCGCCAGCTGCGGCATCCGTATGTGTGAAGGTGCCACACCGATGATGGCCCTGCGAAATATTCACCACGGAAAGATCACGGTGTTCCACATTCTGCCCAACTGCCAGTGGCAGATCACCGCTATGAAGCGTCCCTACACCGCCAAAAATGAGGCTGTGACCATCGAGATGGGTATCAACAACGAGGACCTGCGGCTTTCTGTTGCCCCGGGCGAGGTGATCCAGCTGCCCACTGTGGTCTTCTTCCAGACTGAAAACCGGAACGATCTGGACGCCTGGAAGCTCCACCAGGTCTACAACCGCTTGTATCCCCGCAAGCAGCTTCCCATTATGTACAACACCTGGCTGTACCACTTCGACAGCATCGATGTGGATGCCATCCTGGAGCAGGTGGATGCCGCTGCCCAAATGGGCATTGAGATGTTTATGGTGGATGCCGGCTGGTTTGGCGTGGGCGGACACTGGTCCGATGCCGTTGGTGACTGGACCGAGAACCTCACCGGCGGATTCCGGGGCAGACTCCTGGAGGTCTCCCAGCGGATCCGGGAAAAGGGTATGATCTTCGGTCTGTGGTTTGAGCCGGAACGTGCCGGTATCAACGCCCACATTTTAAACGAGCATCCGGACTTCTATCTGGACGGAGTAT
>JAFSFK010000126.1 GCA_017435245.1 Oscillospiraceae bacterium
ATCCAGAACCACCAGGTTATCAAACTCGGCACCCAGCTCCTTCAGAGCGTTGCCGTAGCTGTCACGGGTTGCGACTTTCTTCATTTCTGCCATAATTATGCCTCCAGTTCTGCCAGCTGAGCCTTCAGCTCTGCCATTGCCTGTGCGTACTCAGCATCGTTGGGAGCCTTGCCGTGCCAGCCGGCATTGTTCTCCATGAAGGAAACGCCCTTGCCCTTGACGGAGTTGATGACGATGGCGGAGGGCTTGCCCTTAACGGTGCGGGCGTGATTGAATGCTGCCTCGATAGCATCGAAGTCATGACCGTCGATGGCCTGAACGTCGAAGCCGAAAGCCACCAGCTTGTCCACGATGGGATAGGGACTCATAACGTCGGCGATGTTGCCGTCGATCTGCAGACCGTTATTATCGATGACGATGCACAGGTTATCCAGCTTGTAGTGGGCTGCTGCCATGCAAGCTTCCCAGACCTGGCCTTCCTGGATCTCGCCGTCACCCAGCAGGGAGTAGACACGGTTCTGCTTGCCGGTGTGCTTGGCAGCCAGTGCCATACCGGTAGCAACGCTGACGCCCTGACCCAGACTGCCGGTGGACATATCCACGCCGGGAACCATATTCATATTGGGGTGGCCCTGCAGGTAGGAGTCAATGTGACGGAAGGTGGGCAGATCCTCCACAGGGAAGAAGCCACGCTGTGCCAGAGTAGAGTACAAGCCGGGAGTGGTGTGACCCTTACTCAGCACGAAACGGTCCCGATCCTCCCACTTGGGGTTCTTGGGATCGATGTTCATTTCCTTGAAATACAGGTAGGTGTAGACCTCGGCTGCGGACAGAGATCCGCCGGGATGGCCTGCCTTTGCGCCGTAGGTGGACTCAATTACGCCCATACGGATCTTGCAGGCAGTGATTTGCAGTTGCTTCTTTTCACTGGAAGTCATGATTTTCCTCCTTGTTTTATCTTGCCCGTTCCGGGCATTATGTACTGGAATGTATTACGGCAAGCCGTAATATACAAGAGTATAATACCATCATTGGTGCCAACTTGCAAGCTTTTTACAGGATTTCCCTTAAATAATTCAGCACCCGTTTTTTATCCCCCGACCACAACGGGGCAACCAGATCACGCTTGGCTCCGTCGCCGGTGATCCGGTGGACTGTGACGTCTGGAGGAAGAACCGCAATACACGCTTTTAGCCATTGAGCGTATTCTTCAAGGGAAAGGCAGGAAAAATATCCATCCAAATATTCTTGCTCCAGATCTGTATTCCTTAAAACGTGAAGAAGGTGAAATTTCACTCCATCCGTTCCGGCAGCTACCGCTTGCCGGGTGGTCTCCACCGCCATTTTCGGTGTTTCGCCCGGAAGTCCCAAAATGATATGGGTCACAACTTCCACCCCTGCATCGTTCAATCGACGAACCGCATGAAAATAAGCCTCATTTTCATACCCTCTGCGGATATATTTCACAGAATTGGGATGCACCGTCTGCAGCCCCAGTTCCACAGACACCGGCTTTAGGCAGTTGATCTCACCCAGAAGCGCCACCACATCCTCTGGCAGACAATCCGGACGGGTGCCGATAGCAAGACCAACGATCTCCTCCGGAGCGATGGCTTCAAAATATAGCTCTCTCAGCCTCTCTACAGGGGCATAGGTGTTGGTGAATGACTGGAAATAGGCGATATACTTGCCGCCCTTGTTTTTCTGCTGTACCCGCTTCTTGGCTTTTTCCAGCTGCTCAGTTACACTTTCGCCGCAGGCGGCAAAGGCGCTGCCGCCGTTACTGTCGCAGAAAATACAGCCGCCGGTCCCCAATGTGCCATCCCGGTTGGGGCAGGTAAAACCCGCATCGATGGACAGCTTGTATACCTTGCAGCCGAATTTTTCCTTGTAATGTTCATTTAAAGATTTGTACACCGCTGTCCCCCCTTTTTTTAGTATTATAAAAGCACAGCCAGAGAAAATCAATAATTCTTCAAATTCCAGTTTATCGAGCAGAAGGTTAGGCGTACAATCCAACGCCCCCCTTGCCTAAAGGGGGGTGGCAGTGCGTAAGCACTGACGGGGGGATATTGTACGAATTCGCCTAAATCTATCGTATACTGATGCCGATTGCTGCGAATCCCTCAGTCAAAAATCAAAGATTTTTGCCAGCTC
>JAFSFK010000127.1 GCA_017435245.1 Oscillospiraceae bacterium
ATGGAAAATGGAAAATTGAAAATGATTGTGTCGGCTACGCCGACGTTTTAAATTATTTTCCGAAGGAAAATACCACAATTTTCAACTTTCAACTTTCAATTTTCAATTCGCTCGTCAGAGCGTTAAATCGGAATTTGAAGGAGGGAAGAGGATGGAACTGAAGCATATAGCAAACAGGGATGGGCGGCTGTCCTCTTTTCTGAAAGAGGAGATGGGAATGTCCACAGGGCTTATGAACCGGCTGAAATGGCAGGATAAGATCTTTGTCAACGGCATAGCCCAGCATACCGATTATCCCGTAAAGCCGGGAGATGTGATCACCGTACCTTTGGAGGAGGAAACGCCCCAATACCCGGCAGAGGATGGAGCATTTACCATCCTCTATGAGGATGACCACATCCTGGCGGTGGATAAACCGGCGGGAATGCTGATCCACCCCTCCCGGGTGAAGAATACCGGAACTCTGGCAAACCGGGTAATTGGTTATTACCAAAGAACGGGACAAAACTGTGCATTCCATCCCATTACCCGGCTGGACCGGGATACCTTTGGGATCGTGCTGCTGGCGAAAAATGCCCATATCCACGCCCTGCTCAATGAGCTGCACAGTCAAGGTCAGCTGCGCAAGACCTATGAAGCGCTGGTTTTCGGCGGCCCGGAAGAGGAGCAAGGGGTGGTCGATGTCCCCATCGCAAGAAAACCCCTGCCCAGCTTGCTCCGGGAGGTAAGTTTTGAGGGAAAACCCTCGGTGACGGAATATCAGGTCCTGGAGCGGGGAGAGGAAACGACCCGTCTGGCGCTGCGTCCCGTTACCGGCAGGACCCATCAGCTGCGGGTCCATTGCAGCTATATGGGCTTCCCAATTTTGGGCGATCCCCAGTATGGCAGCGAAGGATCCAAAGCATATTCAGAAAAAAGGGGAATCACAACCCAGTTACTGTGCGCAAAAAAACTGGAATTCACCCACCCCATCACCGGGGAGGATATGCACCTGGAATCAAAAATGACAGTAGAATAAATTCCGATTTGTCGGGCTATTCACGCTCCCCCCAAAGGCTCCCCTGTGTAAGGGGAGCTGTCAAAAATCTGTGATTTTTGACTGAGGGGTTGCTAGAAAACCCAGCAATCACGCACATTTTTTCGTGATTATGCAGTTCCTAGCAATCCCTCCGTCACGGCATCGCCGTGCCACCTCCCTTTGCACAAGGGAGGCTTTGACTGCTCGATAAACCGGGATTTGAAGGGACGATGTTTCGCCGTCCTGCCCAGATCGGAGATGTTTACATGAAGCTGAAACTGGGGTGGAATCGGGGGGGAGACAGCAAACCTGCACCGAGCAATCGAGCTGCTGAAATGAGGAAAAATTTTCTTGCATTTCCACTTGAAAAGAAGTATACTCAAAACAACGGAAGCGTTCCTTCGCAGAAGGGACGCTTCAATTTTTAAAGGAGAGAACAGTATGGATGATGCGATGAAGCGCAAGCAGGCAAAAACGGTCTATCAGACCATCTGCCAGGTACTGGATGCCGAGGATTGGCATTATAAAAAGGATGAGGAAAAGCTGACCATCGAATGTGGCGCTAAGGGAGAAGATTTGCCGATAGAGCTAACCATCAAGGTGGATGCGGACAGACAGCTTGTCAGGGTCATCTCTATGCTCCCGTTCACGTTCCCGGAGGACAGACGCCTGAATGCGGCAATGGCCGTTTCTGTGGTGAATAATAAGTTGGTGCACGGCTGTTTTGATTGTTCCCTTCCTGACGGTTTTGTGTTTTTCCGGATCTGTACTACCTATAGGGAGAGCTTGCTGAGTCAGGAGGCTGTTATGTACTTGATCTTGGTTGCCTGCAGTACCGTTGATGCTTACAACGATAAGTTCCTAATGCTGAGCAAGGACACACTCACTCTGGAGCAGTTTATCAAGGCGGAAAACAAGTAAGGAGGAATTACGATGGCGATGAATAAAAAAAAGGCAGCCAAGACTATGTTTGCAACGCTCTGTAAGGCTCTGGATGCACGCAACTGGAAATATAAAAAGAACAAAGAGGAGCTAAGTGTGTCTTTTGGTGTAAAAGGCGATGATCTTCCTATGGATTTTTTCATATTCGTGGACGAGGATCGCCAGCTTCTCCGACTCGTGTCGCCCATGAGTTTTAAAATGAAAGAAGATAAGCGTGTAGAAGGCGCTGTTGTGACCTGTGCAGCCAACTATGGTCTGGTGGATGGCAGCTTTAACTATGATTTGACAGATGGAAAGATCCTTTTTCGTATGGTCCATACTTACCGGGAAAGCCTGATTGGCGAGGAGGCTGTGCAGTATATGATCTCCTGCGCCTGCAATGTGGTGGATGAGTACAATGACCAGTTTATGGCCGTTAACAGTGGCTATTTGAGCATAGAAGATTTCCTGAAAAAGGAAAACGATCAATAATCGAACGATGATAAATTCTACCCTTTGTTATATTACCCGTGGAGATGAGGTGCTGATGCTCCACCGGGTCAAGAAGAAAAACGATATAAACCAGGACAAATGGATCGGCATCGGCGGCAAGTTTGAAGAGGAAGAATCTCCCGATGATTGCCTTCTGCGGGAAGCAAAGGAAGAAACGGGACTGACCCTTACAAGCTGGCGCTGCCGGGGTGTCGTGACCTTCCTCAATGACTGCTGCGAGGGGGAGTATATGTACCTGTTCACTGCCGACGGTTTTGAGGGACAGCTGAAGGAATGTGACGAGGGCGACCTGCAGTGGGTCAGCCGGGAATTCCTGTACAGCCTTCCCATGTGGGAGGGGGATAAGATATTCCTCGACCTTTTGTGGCAGGATGCACCATTCTTCCTGCTGACATTGCGCTACAGCGGCGACAAGCTGGTGGAAGCCATCCTGGACGGCAAAAAGATACGGTAAATTCCAGTTTAGCGAGCAGAAGGTTAGACGTACAATCCAAAGCCTTCTCCCTCGGGAGAAGGTGGCACGCCGTAGGCGTGACGGATGTGGGGCGTTACGGATGCGCATTGGTGCCGTATAC
>JAFSFK010000128.1 GCA_017435245.1 Oscillospiraceae bacterium
ATAGGCTGAGAAAAGTGATTCGGGAAGAACATTTGAAGACGCCTGAGGAAGCAAAGACTGCCCTGAAGCAGATCATGGTGGATATGCTCAATGTAGGTGATACGGAACTAAACCTGCAGACGAAGCCTTCTGTGGTGCTGGTGATCGGTGTCAACGGTGTGGGCAAGACCACGACCATTGGTAAGATCGCAACCCGGTTGGTCAAGGAAGGCAAAAAGGTGCTGCTGGTGGCGGGAGATACCTTCCGTGCTGCAGCAGCGGATCAGCTGGAGATCTGGGCAGACCGTTCCGGCGCATCCATCGTTCGTCAGCACGAGGGCGCTGACCCTGCATCCGTTGTCTTTGACGGTATCCAGTCCGCCAAGGCAAAGGGCGCTGACGTGATCCTTATTGACACTGCAGGCCGGCTGCACAATAAACAGAATCTGATGAATGAGCTGAATAAGATCAGCCGCATCGTGGAGCGGGAGCTGCCCGGCGCAAGCCGGGAGGTGCTGCTGGTGCTGGATGGCACCACCGGTCAGAACGGTCTCATCCAGGCTCGGGAGTTCAGCAAGATCGCCGGTGTTACCGCCATTGCTTTGACCAAGCTGGACGGTACAGCCAAGGGCGGCATTGTCATTGCCGTGGCAGACAGCTTGCAGATCCCTGTGAAGTTTGTGGGTGTAGGCGAAAAGGCAGAGGACCTGATGCCCTTTGAGGCAAAGGAATTTGTGGAGGCACTGCTGTAATGAAAGTAGTACTTGCGAGTAAGAATAAACACAAGCTGGCGGAGATTAGCAAAATCACTGAGAAATTCGGCATTGAGCTGATCTTGCAAAGTGAACTGGGCATTGACCTGGATGTGGAGGAGACCGGCACCACCTTTGAGGAAAATTCTTTTCTCAAGGCGGAAGCGGTGATGAAAGCCACCGGACTGCCAGCACTGGCGGATGATTCCGGCATTGCGGTGGATGCCTTAAACGGCGAACCCGGTATTTATTCCGCCCGGTACGGCTTTGATGAAAGCCTGGACGACTGGGGAAGACTCCTGCTGTTGCTGAAAAACACCGAGCATGTCCCCGATGGACAGCGGCAGGCACAGTTCGTCTGCGTCATCACCATGGTGACGCCCGACGGACAGGTGATCCAGGCCCGGGGCGAGATCCACGGAGAACTGACCCGGCAGGCGAGGGGAGAGAACGGATTCGGCTACGATCCCATTTTCTTCTATCCTCCTCTGGGTAAGACCACAGCGGAGCTCAGTCCTGAGGAGAAAAATGAGGTATCCCACCGGGGCAATGCCCTCAAGCTGTTTTATGAGAAGATGAAGGAGGCAGGTTATGCTGACAAGTAAAGAACGTGCCGAACTGCGCAGCCAGGCAACTGCCATCGATACCACCCTGATGGTGGGCAAGGGCGGCGTCACTGAGGCGGTGATCGCTGAGGCAGAGACCCAGCTGACTGCCCGGGAACTGGTGAAGGGCAAGGTGCTGGAAGGTGCTATGATGAGCCCCAGAGAGGTCTGCGACGAGCTGTGCGAGGCCACCGGCTGTGAGGGCGTGGCGGTCATCGGTACCAAATTTGTGATCTACCGCTTCAGCGAAAAGCTGCAGGCGGAGCGGAATATGACCGGACGGGCAAAGCGGAAACCCACTAAGGTCAATCCCGTCCGTAAGGGTGCCCAGGCTCGCCGCCAGGCTGCCCGTAAGGTCCGGGAGCAGAGAAATGAATACTTCCGCCAGATGGCCATCGACAAGGCCATCGAGCGTGAAAGAGAGCGTCAGCTTAGAAATTCCGACGATTGATATCTGTACGATCCTGAAAGGGGATAGGCTATGGAACGAATCGGCATTTACGGCGGTACTTTTAATCCACCTCATATCGGACATATCCAGGCGGCAAAGTATGCCCGGCAGGCGTTAAAGCTGGATAAGATCTTGATGATCCCTTCCTGCCAGCCGCCCCATAAGGAGCTGACTGGGGGAGCAGATAACCCGGACCAGCGCCTTGAGATGCTGCGACTCTGCCTTGATGGAGAGGAGAGGATCCAGGTTTGCGATCTGGAGCTTGCCCGTGGCGGGAAAAGCTACACCGTGGACACGGTGCTGCAGCTTCGTAAGCTGTATCCGGATGCGGAGCTGGTGCTTTGTATGGGTTCGGATATGTTTGGTATTTTCCACCAGTGGAAGGACCATATCACGATCCTTGAAAATGCCTCTCTGGCGGTGTTCTGCCGGGGAATCAAGGGTGAGGGGGAGATCATTTCCCGGGAAAAGGCATCCTTGGAACAGGATGGGGCTAAGGTGTATGTGGTTGAGAACCCTGTGGTGAGTATTTCTTCCACCGATCTGCGGCGTCTGCTGGCGTTCCGGTGCGCCGATCCGTTTTTGGATCCTGCTGTCAAGGAATACATCTGCGAAAACGGCCTGTACGGTACCGGTGAAGACTACCGGAGCCTGCCTATGGACAAGCTGGAGCAGGTGGTGGTAAGCCTTCTGAATCCCAACCGGGTGCGGCACGTTCTTGGCTGCCGGGATACGGCGGCAGAGCTGGCACGGGTCTGGGGTGCGGATGAGACCGATGCCGCCAGGGCGGGACTCCTCCACGATATCACCAAGGCACTGGACGGCCCTCTGCAATTGACATTGTGCAGCCAGTACGGTATAATGCTGGATGAATTTTCCCATAACAATCCCAAGACCCTCCACGCCCTGACAGGTTCACTGGTGGCGGAGCGGATCTTTGGAGAAAATGAGGCGGTGGTCAAGGCCATTGCCAGCCATACCACCGGCAAGGGGAATATGAATACCCTTGAGAAAATCATTTATGTGGCAGACTATATGGAGCCCAACCGGGATTTCCCCGGGGTAGAGGAGCTGCGCAGTCTGGCATATACCAATTTGGATAAGGCCCTGAAATTGGGTTTGGAAATGACCCTAAGTATGCTGAAAATTCAAGGAAGACAGATATCTCCCGGCTCCTGTGAGGCACTTGCCTGGCTGCGGGAGATGGGCATTTAGAAAGGAAGAGAAGATATGTTGAGTGCAAAAGAAGTTGCTTATGAAGTGACCAAGGCTCTGGATGCCAAGAAGGGTATGGATATTAAGCTCCTGCGGATCGATGAGGTCAGCTCTCTGGCCGACTATTTTCTGATCTGCACCGGTACCTCCAATACCCACGTCAAGACCCTGTGTGACTATGCAGAATACACCATGGAGCAGCTGGGAGAAAAGCTGCTGGGACGTGAGGGTCACCGTGGCAATTCCTGGGAGCTGCTGGACTACGGCTCTGTTGTGGTTCACGTATTTACTGAGGAAGCCAGAGAGTTTTATGCTCTGGAGCGCCTGTGGGCAGATGCTGAGTCTGTGGATATCAGCGACATCATTATCGCGGAGTAAAAGAGGTAGCAGAAAATGAATTACGATTTTTCCGCCATTGAGAAAAAATGGCATAAATACTGGCAGGAGAACGATACCTTCCATACGGACGTTTGGGATTTTAGTAAGCCCAAGTACTATGTGCTGGATATGTTCCCTTACCCCTCCGGCGTCGGTCTGCATGCAGGTCACCCCGAGGGCTATACCGCAACGGATATCATGTCCCGTATGAAGCGTATGCAGGGCTACAATGTTCTGCACCCCATGGGTTATGACTCCTTTGGTCTGCCTGCAGAGCAGTACGCCGTGGATACCGGCAACCATCCCAACGGCTTCACCCAGAAGAATATCGAGACCTTCTCCGGTCAGCTGAAGGAGCTGGGCTTTGACTATGACTGGTCCAAGGTGATCGCCACCTCCGACCCCGACTTCTACAAGTGGACCCAGTGGATCTTCAAGAAGCTGTGGGAAGCAGGCTATGCAAAGCGCATCGAAATGCCTGTGAACTGGTGCGAAGAGCTGGGCACTGTCCTTGCCAACGATGAGGTCATCGACGGCAAGTCCGAGCGTGGCGGCTATCCCGTTGTGAAGAAAATGATGATGCAGTGGGTCATCGACCAGCCTGCATTTGCCGAAAAGCTGCTGGAGGGCCTGAACGAGATCGATTGGCCTGAATCCACCAAGGAGATCCAGCGCAACTGGATCGGCAAGTCCACCGGCGTTGAAGTGGACTTCAAGCTGGTGGGCGGCGGTGAATTCTCCATCTACACCACCTGTATCGAGACCATCTACGGCATCACCTTTATGGTGCTGGCTCCCGACGGCAAGATCGTACAGGGCCTGATGGACCGCATTGAGAACCGGGAAGAAGTGGAAGCGTACATCAAGGCTGCTGCCGCCAAGAGCGAGATCGACCGTACCGACGCCACCAAGACCAAGACCGGCTGTCCTCTGAAGGGTGTCTATGCCATCAACCCTGTGAACGGGAAAGAAGTTCCCG
>JAFSFK010000129.1 GCA_017435245.1 Oscillospiraceae bacterium
GGTGAGATCTGCAATCAAGGCAGCAGGAATGGTTTAGCGGGTCTTTTTGATCCCGGCGGCACCAAAATAGACGCTGATGGTATAAAAGGTGGTTTCCGTAGATCCCAGCATAACCGCTGCGGTTCGTCCGATCTGAGAATCCACCCCATACTGCGCCATTAAATCTGCACCTACGGCCAGTGCCGCACTGCCGCTGATGGGGCGGATCAGCACCAACATAGCCGTTTCCGGCGGGATCCCGAAAAAACCGAAAACGGGGGAGAGCCAACGGCTGAAAACATCCACTGCACCGGATGCACGAAGCATACTGACAGCGCACATCAGCAGGATCAGGGCAGGAACCAGGGTGGCGAGTAGCCGCAATCCGTCTGCAGCGCCGCTGAGCAGCAGATCGTAGCTGTTTTCCCGCTTACCAAGCGCCACAGCGGACACTGCTAATAAAAGCAGCGGAACGATATAGTCGATCATTTTTTCCACAGCCTTCCCAGCAGCCAGGCTGCAATGACACCCATCCCGGCAGAGCAAAGGCTTGTGACCCAAACTGCCGGAAGAATGTCAAAGGGGGTTGCACAGCCAAGACTGGAACGCACCGCAGCTACATTGGCCGGGATCAGCTGGATGGATGCGGTGTTTAAAACGATCAGACGGCAAAGCTCGTCCCCGGCGGAGGAATCGGTTCTGCGGGAAGCCAGCCGTTGGGCAGCCTGGATGCCCATAGGGGTGGCGGCATTTCCCAACCCCAGAATGTTGGCGCAGACATTGGCACTAAGGGTGCCTGCCAGAGCATCGTCGGTTCGGCTGGAGGGGAACAGTTTTCCCAGTATGGGCGAAAGCAGCCTGCTAAGCCACCGGGTGATCCCGGCGTGTTCCATCAGCTTTCCCACCCCAGTCCACAAACATACAGACCCGGCAATGGATATTGCCAATGTGATCCCTGTCTGGGCACCCTGGGGGATGGCAGCTGCCAATTCATTGCCCCTGCCAAGGATAATGGCAGAAATTACGGAAACAGCCAGCAGTCCTGTCCATATCCAACTCATTACCATATGCATCCCTCCCGTATAGCTTATGTGCGCAGGAAAAAAACTTGCCAACGGAATGGGTGATAATTATGTCAAATGTATGAAAATTACCGGTTGACACAGGCGGCGTAACTTAGTATAATGTTGGACATAAGTCGATGCACTTTAAAATTAATGGTTGGAAGAGAGAAAGGACGGGATGCCCTATGAAGCAGACAGGCATTGTCCGCAAGGTGGATGAACTTGGAAGAATCGTTCTTCCCATTGAACTGCGGCGCACGCTGGACATTGCGGTGCGGGACGAACTGGAGATATATCTGGATGACGATAAGGTAGTTATGCGTAAGTATGAGCCTTCCTGCGTGTTCTGTTCTTCTACCCGGAATCTGGTGGAATACCGGGGAAAGAATGTCTGCGGAGAATGCATCCGCATTATGAAAACAGAAATCTAATAAAAAGTTATCCTCCACGGAGCAAGCTCTGTGGAGGATTTTTATGATATCATTATTCTGCCAATGCGGCATCGTAGACCACATTCTTGGGGAGATCCAGTTCCTTTGCGGTCTGCTTGATGGCGTCCTTGCGGCTCATTCCGCCGGCTACCAATTCTTTTACCCTGGAAGCGGCATCCTGGGCAGTTGCTTCGATCTTCTCCTCAGGTGCGGCGCCGGCGACCACCAGCACAAATTCTCCCTTAGGTGCTTGCTGGGCGTACAATTCCAAAGCACCGCCTAAGGTGGTACGGATCACTTCCTCGTGGAGCTTGCTCAGTTCCCGGCACAGGCTAATGGGACGGTCTGCGCCGAACACCTCAGCCATACTCTCCAAAGTGGCGACCAGCTTATGGGGAGCTTCGTAAAAGATCATCGTCCGCTGTTCTTTTTCCAGGCACAGAAGATGTTCTCTACGGCTTTTTTTGGCGGTGGAGAGAAATCCTTCAAAGCAGAAGCGGCCTGTACTTTGACCGGAAATGCTTAATGCAGTGATCAGCGCACAGGGCCCGGGAATGGCACAGACGGTAATTCCCGCTTCAGCGCATTGCTTTACCAGGTCCTCGCCGGGATCGGAAATGGCAGGGGAGCCGGCATCGGATACCAGTGCGCAGGTCTCACCGGCAAGGATCCGGTCCAATATCACATTGCCTTTCTGGGCCTTGTTATGCTCGTAGTAGCTGACAAGGCTTTTTTTGATACCCAGATGGTTTAATAGCTTCAGTGTTACCCGGGTATCCTCTGCGGCGATAAAATCCGCCTGTTCCAGAGTTTGACGGCAGCGGATAGAGATGTCCCCGAGGTTGCCGATGGGGGTGGGGACCAAATATAACATTCCACTCATTGGGATTCCTCCTCAAGTAACCGATGATTAAATCGGCAAATGTTAGTGGCGAGGGATTTTGACACAAATAGAAGTTCAAAAAATGAAGTAATACTTTGAGTATTTCGAGTTTTTTTAAACTGAATAGTTGGGGCAAAAGACCCGGTAATAACCGCAGACAATTTAATCAGCGGTTACTTAAAATGGTATAACTTACGGTAATAGGGGGTGGGAGCACCCTGGGCGTCAAAAAGGCTTTCTTCCTCCCAGCTAAGTCCCGGATTTCCGCCTTTGCGGAACTGGAGCAGGATCAGACTGACCGGACCGTCGGTACGGTGGCGAAGCAGGCAAAGCCGTTTGGCTTCCAGCTTGTATTTTGAACCCTGAGCACAGAGCTCACCCAGACGCTCGGGACGGTGGACAAGGAAAAAGTCTCCCCCGTATTTCAGTGCCCAGGCAGCGGCAGCGAACAGCGCATCTGTACTGCAAGTGTCCTCACGCCGTGCGGTGGGCAGAGACTTGCTTTGAGGTCCGGAAGTGAAATAGGGCGGATTGGAAACACAGCAGTGAAAGCTGCCGGGTTTTACCAGAGTGTGCAGGTCGTTCAGGTCAGCGCATATACTGTTAAGGCGAGATTCAATGGCGTTGGCACAAATGTTTTTTAACGCTGTTTGGTGAGCAGCTTCGTCCAGCTCGATGCCGGTGACGGAGCAATCCTGATAGGAAGCGCACAGCAAAAGTCCCAGACTGCCGCAGCCGGAACCCAGGTCCAGCACTGCTGCGTTTTTGGGCAGCTTAACAAAACCGGAGAGTGCAATGGAATCGGTGCTTAAGGGAAAACCGCCTTCGCAGATCTCCAGGGTAAAACCGTTGTGCAGCTGTTCCATAGCGACCTCCCTTCATTGTATGAAAAGAACAGTGAAAAGTCAAATTCCGATTTATCGAGCAGTTTGTAACATGATTGCCCTACGGACAATGGCATCCTGCGGATGCCGGGGATACGGATTGCCACGTCGCTTCGCTCCTCGCAATGACGTGTTAGTTGTTAGTGCCGGCGCCGTTTTAGGTGCAATCAGCCAACATAATTCCACGTCATTGCGAGCCAGTGCGCACACTGGCGTGGCAATCCGTTCCCCTACAATGCGTAGCATTGTATCGGCGTTTGCCGCTCACTAACGGCTCGACAAACTGGAATTTGTCTGTAATATCAAAATGAAAAAATCAGCCTGCGCACCGAGACGGTGCGCAGGCTGATAGCGGGATCGGAGAATCAGCCTTCCTCGATTGCTTCGGTGGGGCAGTTGTCAGCGCAGGTGCCGCAGTCGACGCAGATGTCGGGATCGATGACATAGATGCCGTCGCCTTCGGAAATAGCCTCTACGGGGCAGTTGTCTACGCAGGTGCCGCAGCTAACGCAAGCGTCAGTAATTTTGTAAGCCATGATTTTACCTCCAATTAAGTAATAGTAGTAGCGCATCAGCGATTCAATGCACCTCTATTCTAGCACGGATTTTATAAATTGCAATCGTTTTTTCAAAACAATCGTATAATTTTTATAATGCGTGGGAAAAATTTCCGGGATACATCCGAAAAGGAGGTGCCGGATGCGCTACAGCGATCGTGTTTCCAAGCTTATCCGTGGTGCGGCACGTATGGCAAGGCAGCTGGGTCACAGCTATGTTGGCACTGCACACATACTGTTAATGCTGGCAGAGGACCAGTCGTTTTCCGGCCAGCTGCTCCGTGGGGCGGGGGTTGAGCTGCAGATGCTGCGCAATATGGCGGTGGTGCTCTACGGAAAAGGCACACCGGGGATGCCGCTGCCTCAGGGATTTTCCGCTCAGGCAAGAAAAACTATGGAGCTGGCCCAGACGGAAGCACGGAATTTGGCAGACAGGGAAGTACAGACCATTCACATACTGCTGGCACTGCTGCGCAGCCGGGGATCTGCCGCCAGAGATATGCTGGTTCTGAGTGATGTGGATACGGAGGGATTGTTTACCGGTATTGTGGATTACCTGCGTTGGGAGGCTGCAAAGCCGGCGAAAAGGAAGAAGGAGGCGGTTTATATGCGACTGTTGGAACAATTCAGTGAGGATCTGATCCAGAAAGCGGCGAGTATGGATCCGGTGATCGGCCGGGACAGGGAAATCGATACGGTGATCGGTATTTTAAGCCGAAAGAATAAGAATAATCCTGCGCTGGTGGGAGAACCGGGAGTGGGAAAGACTGCCATTGCAGAAGGCCTTGCCCAGCGAATGGCATCCGGAATGGTACCGCCGCAGCTGAAGGATAAACGGTTGGTGAGCCTCAATATGGCCAATCTGGTGGCGGGAACCAAGTACCGTGGTGAGTTTGAGGAGCGGCTGCGGGATGTGCTGGCGGAGATCCGCCGCAGCGGGGACGTGATCCTGTTTGTAGACGAGATGCATACCATCGTCGGAGCCGGTGCAGCAGAGGGTGCGATCGATGCAGCCAATATTTTTAAGCCGGCTTTGGGGCGGGGAGAGCTTCAGATCCTGGGTGCAACGACTCTGACGGAGTATCGGAAATACATTGAAAAGGATCCGGCGCTGGACCGCAGGTTCCGCCCGGTGATGGTGGAAGAGCCGGACCGGCAGGCCACAATGGAGATCCTGCGGGGATTGAAGCCGGGACTGGAACGGCATCACCATATCCGGATCTCTGAAGAAGCTATGCAGGAGGCGGTGCGGCTGTCGGTGCGGTACTTGCCGGAGCTGTATCTGCCGGATAAGGCCATCGACCTGCTGGATGAGGGTGCTTCCCATGCCAGAATGGAGGAGCTGTACTCCCACCGGCAGGTGGCGAGAAAAGAACTGGAAGCCGAACTACAGGAGGCTGTCCGGGAGAGCCGCTTCGAAAAGGCGGCACAGCTGCGGGATAAGATGCAGCGAATGGCAGCAAAGCCGGCTGAGGGCAGACGGGTCAGAACGGTTACCGGAGCAGATGTGGCTTGGGCGGTGTCTGAGCGTACCGGGATCCCGGTTGGTCGGTTGACGGCAAATGAGCGGGAGCGATTGCTGCAGCTGGAAAAGGTTTTGGCCTGTCAGGTGATGGGGCAGACGGAAGCCATCAGTCAGGTGGCGGAAGTGGTACGGCGGGGGTTGTGCGGTGTTCGGGATGAAAACCGCCCGGTGGCCTGTTTGCTGCTGACCGGTCCCACCGGGGTGGGAAAGACAGAGCTTTGCCGGACCCTTGCCCGGGAGCTTTACGGCAGTAAGGATTCGATGATCCGACTGGATATGTCGGAATTTATGGAAAAGCACGCAGTGGCACGGCTCATCGGTGCGCCTCCCGGTTATGTGGGCTACGAGGAAGGCGGTAAGCTCACGGAGGCGGTACGCCGCAGGCCATACAGCCTGGTCCTGCTGGATGAACTGGAGAAGGCGCATCCGGATGTGGCGGGGATCCTGCTGCAGGTTATGGAGGAAGGGGTGCTGACAGATTCCACAGGCAGACGGGTCAGCTTCCGCAATACCATTGTGGTGATGACCTCCAATACCGGCGGTGAGATCCGAAGCGAGGGTTTGGGCTTCCGTCCCACAGGCAGGTCGGCGCAATCGGAGGATGCTCTGCGTCAGCGCTTCAGCCCGGAGTTTCTGGGGAGGCTGGATAAGATCGTTTGCTTTGCACCCTTGGCGGAACAGGTGGTGGAAGGGATCACTGCCAAGTACCTGCATCAGCTTCAGCAGCGGGCAGCGGCGGAAGGGGTACAGCTGCAGCTGCCGGAAAATCTTGCCCGAAGTCTGGGGAAGAGTCTGGGCAAAGGCGGTGCACGAAATATCCGGGCAGTGGTGCAGGAGAAGGTGGAAGGACCACTGGCGGTCTATCTGCTGAAATCTTCCAAAAAACCAACCAGGATCAAAGCGGTCTTAAAGGACGATACACTTCAATTCTCCGGCTGAAAATTCCAGTTTATCGATGTGATGTTCGTTAGAATCTGTAGGGGCGGTGTTTCGCCGCCCCTACGAGGTATGACGATAGATTTACCGAACAGCTCGATAAACTGGAATTTGCAAATTGCATATCCGTGTGTTATACTGACACAAGTTAGTATGGAAGAAGGCACCGGTATGGAATACAACGATATTTATGATATTGACCGGAATCTCACCGGCAGGACCCACTTGCGGGGAACTCGCTGGAAAAAGGGGGAGTATGGCCTTGTGGTCTGTGTCTGGGTCTACGATGGAAAGGGAAACCTTTTACTGACCCGCCGGGCACCGGAAAAGACCTTCCCTGGAACCTGGGAGAATTCCGGAGGTGCAGCCAAAGCGGGGGAGACCAGCTTGCAGGCCATTGTTCGGGAACTAAGAGAGGAAACGGGGATCCGGGCAAAGGCGGAGGATTTTGAGCTTCTTGGCTCCGGCCGTGATGGAAATACCCATTATGATTATTACTGCCTGTTGGCACCGGTGCCCATTGAGGAGATCGTACTGCTGCCCGGGGAAACGGACGCTGCCAAGTGGGTGAGCTTCCCTCAGGTCCACCGGATGATCGAAGAAAAACAGATCTGCCGGATCATCGCCAGACAGTTTCAGCGGCAGGAGCAGGACTTGCTGCTTCGGCAATCTGCACAAGATTGATGGGCGCATTTCATCGTATCGCCTGCTTGATTTTTCTTGCAAAGAATATAAGTTATCGGCTATAATGAAAAAAAGCGTTTTTCATTTGCCCGGCGAAGAACGCTTCTGCCGGGCGTGGAAAACGCTTTCTTTTTTACAGGAAAAGGAGGATATAATATGATCGAATTGAAAATGTTGCCTGTAAAGCATGGAAATGTGCCCCTGCGCTACGCCAGAGGACATTTTGCCACAAACCACAGCCACATCAATTATTACATAGATATCACATACGAAAAAACAAGGCTCAGCGATGCCAGGGACAGTGCCCGTCAGCTGGTGTCCCATTTTATCAACAACACCCCGGTGGATACGGTTTTGTGTCTGGATGGTACTGCTGTGCTGGGCACCTGCGTGGCAGATGAGCTGACTAAAGTTGGGTTTCATACCATCAATCAGTCCAACAGTATTTATGTGGTGGAGCCGGAGTACAACGCCAACAGCCAGATTATTTTCCGGGAGAACATCCAGCCTATGATCCGTGGCAAGCACGTGCTGATCCTAATGGCCTCGGTGACCACAGGCTTTACTGCCGGCAAGAGCATTGAGGCAATCCAGTATTATGACGGTCAGGTGGCAGGCATAGCCTCCATTTACAGCGCTGTGGACAGCATCGGCGATATCCCGGTGCGTTCGGTGTACGATATAGGTGACCTGCCGGACTATGCAAGCTTTGATTACCGGGAATGCCCATACTGCAAGCAGGGGCAAAAGCTGGATGCCCTGGTCAACAGCTTCGGCTATTCCGTACTGTAAACAACTTGCTTTTTGGCGTGCCGCAAAATGCGGCACGCCGTTTATATTTGTAAAATGCAGTGGAATTTGAACCTTGTGCTGTCCTTTTTTGTGAGGTATAATAAAAAATAATAGTATTCTTGGGAGGAATCATATGAAAGGGAAAAAGAAAGTTTTTTACAGTTGGCTTATAGTGCTGCTGGTTGGGGTGCTATGCTTCGGTGCGGTTTCTGCGAATGCGGAAACAGATACTAGCATTCCTGCGTTCAGCGGTTACTCTACCGGCACGATTTCTGATGCCAACAGCGGATATACACAATCAACCTATTATGGCATCAGCTTGAGCCAGATGAAAACCTATGAGCAGAAGCTGGTCAGCGAAGGGTACACGCTCTACGATCAGCAGGAAATTGAAAACGGAACAAATGTCAATCGTTTTGCTACCTATGTCAAGGACGGTACCATGATCCATCTGAATCTGTTTCCCTCACTGACTATGAACCGGTTTCATATCATCTACGGTCCTGCAGATAAGTTGGTTCCCAATACGCCCGCAGGCAGCTACAGTACGGTGGTAACGCCTTCGGTTGCCACGATCGAGCGTACGGATGGTGTGCTTTGTATGGTGGTACAGCTGGCAGACGGCAGCTATTATATCATTGACGGCGGTTATGGATTTAGTACCACAGAGCCCACCACGCTTCCTGCAAAGGAAGAACATCGAGATGGCTCCGGTGTCACATATACATACACCCGGGATCACAAGAAGGATATGGCAACCTTGCTGACCTATCTGCAAGATACCAACCGGGATGGAAAGATCAATTCCGCAGATCAGCGCCCTCAGGTGAATTGGATGATCACCCATGCGGATGCGGATCATATCCAGCTGCCCTATATTTTTATACAGACCTACAGCAGCAAGTTTGATCTGAATGCTGTCTATTATAATTTCCCCAAATTTGAGAGTATCGGTCTGTCATCAAGCTATACCCCGGAGGAATTCACAAAGCGGGCTTGGGAAAGCTTTGTTGGCACGGTCAATGCCTATTTCCCGAATGCAAAGGAATATATTTACCATACCGGTCAGGTGGTGGATCTGCCGGGATGTAAACTGGAATTTCTGTATACCCCGGAGGATATGTATCCTCTGTCTATGACTACTCCCAACCATACCTGCGGCATTTGGCGTTTCTGCTTTGACGGTGGAAAGACCTTTGTTGTTACCGGTGATGCGGAAGTGGAAACCAATAAGCAGGCAGCAAAGGTTTTGGGGGATTACTTGAAAAGCGATATACTGCAGGTGATCCATCACGGCTCCAACGGCGGCACCACGGAGTTTTACAATGCGGTGGATCCGGATATTTGCCTCTGGCCTTGTCTGGACATTTCTTTCTATCACGATCTGCGCCATTTGGGCAGCTATAGCGGATACGCTTTTAATAAGGTCTTACGTAATGGACAGCGCACCCATTACACCACATCCTCCACGAATACTGTTTTTGTACCCACCTTGCGCTATGATGCCAATGGCGGAACGGGAACGGTGGATGTTGTCGGTACATTGTACTGCGGAGAAACTGCCAGTGAAGGCACCAGCCCCAATGGCATGGTAACGGTGGCGGAAAATTCCTTTTCCGGACCAACGGGGAAAGGGTTCCAGGGATGGGCAACCACGCCCAATGGCTCTGTGAAGTATAGCCCCGGAGATCAAATCGAATTAAAGACGGATACGGTTTTGTATGCAGTTTGGAAAGAGCAGACTTACACCGTTACCTTTATGGATGGGGATTCTGTCGTCAAAACGGAAACGGTTCCTGCCGGTGCAGATGTGACCTTGCCGGAGCTGCCGGAGAATCATGTGTGCAGTGTATCTTGGAGTCATGATGGCAAGAACATCACATCCGATCTCATCATCAAGGTGGTGTACACAGAGCATGCTGTCAGTCATGTAGCTGCAGCTGAGTCCACCTACAATGAAAACGGTAATGTGGAATATTGGCACTGCGGCACTTGCGGACGGGCATGGCTGGATGCTGAGTGCACTGTGGATACCGATCTGCAGGCAGTAAAGCTGCCCCTGTTGGAGGCTGCGGTTTCCGTGGGCGATGTAAATTACGGCTCGTTGGAAGATGCCGTTGCTGCGGCAAACGCCACACAGGAAGCGGATGTCATTACTATTTTAAAGGATCTGCAAATCGAATCCACACTGGTGATCACCACCGATATGACCATCACTGCAGACCGGGCGGTTGAAATTTCCGTGGTCGAGGGCTTGGATAATCATATGATCCATGTCAATGGAGGTAAGCTCACCCTTGCCGGCAAGTCCCAAGAGGCCAAGATCACTTTGACTGCTGCGGCTACAACCAGAAATCTCATTAACATCAAAAGCAGCACAGGTGTGGAAATCATCAATGTCCATTTGGCAGGCAATAAAAACTCTACAGCATCAAAAAATTACGCAAATGGTATTAACATTGATGCAGGTACATTTACTGCTCAAAATGTGACTGTTACCGATGTGCCTTACCGTGGTGTCCGTGTGGCGGCAGGCGGCGTGGGAAATCTGAAAAATGTGAGCATTTCCAATGTTGGCGGACATGGTGTTTTTGTCGCCGGTACTGTGCACGTCTATGATGCCCTCTCTATCTTCAATGCCGGATTTAATAACAATGAAAACGGTATCAATGTGGCAGCAGACGGTAAGCTGGAGAGCCATTTTGAATCACTTTCTGCGGATACTTATGCCATTGCGATCGACACCACTACCAATAGAGGCATCATCGTGCAAAAGGGTGGTATCCTTAATATCACCAATGTAAGCATTAAGAATACGACATCCTATGCATTGGACCTCTTTGCATCTGAGGCTGTCGCAACGGTCACAAATGCGATCATTACGGATACATCCAAAGCGGTCAAAGCAGCAACAGGAAGCTCCCTGACAGTGAAGAACGTGACAGTACAGACTTGTGAAGAAGCTGTGATAAGCATTGCATCGGACGCACTGACTGCTGAAAGTGAGCAGATCACCGTTTTGCGTCACACCGAGGCGATCGATGAAGCGGTTGCAGCAACCTGCACCGAAACCGGTCTGACCGAAGGTAAGCACTGCACTGCCTGTAAAGAAGTACTCATCCCGCAGACTGTCGTCGCAGCACTGGGTCACGACTATCAGGTCAGCCAGGTCCCTGCAGCCTGCGACAAGGAAGGTTCCAAGACCACCACTTGCGCACGCTGCGATTATCATACGGTAGAAACGCTTCCTGCTTCCGGTCACAGCTACGAAAACGGCAAGTGCACTGTCTGCGGCGAGGCAGATCCCGATTATGTGGAGCCCATCGTTAAGTTTGACTTCTCCGGTTCTACCATGACCCTGGGCAACGAGCTGGTTCTGAACTTCGTTTACAACAAGGCTCTGCTCACCGGCACCGATAACTACGCACAGGTCACCATCGCCCGTGAGGACGGCGATTACACCTACGAGATTCCTCAGTCTGAGTGGACTGCCTTCAACGCAGCCTTGAACCAGATCCCCGTCA
>JAFSFK010000130.1 GCA_017435245.1 Oscillospiraceae bacterium
ACACGCTGGTTCTTCTTGGCTTCCTTTTCCCGCTTCTTCTGATCGAAGCAGAACTTGGAATAGTCCATGATCTTGCAGACAGGGGGCACAGCATTGGGAGAGATTTTTACCAGATCCAGGCCCTGCTCCTCAGCCATTTCATTGGCCTGGTCAGCAGACATAATGCCCAGCTGGGCACCGTCGGCACCGATAAGGCGAATTTCCTTATCCCGGATCTCCTCATTGAGCTGATGATCTAACTTTGCTATGGTAAGCACCTCCAATAATAAACGCAAAAAAGCGGATGGCAATCCATCCGCATACTCACAATTCTCCCCTAAGGGAAGCAGGAATATTAACCTCTTTGCCAGTCGCTTGAGGTGAGGCGGATGTATAGCCTTCTTTATTACCCGGGTATTTTATCACGAGTTTCCCCTATTGTCAATAGGTTTTTCTAATATTTTTCTGTCAATTTCCGCCTGTCCGGCAGGACAGGCGGAGGTTTTTAAGCTTTTTTCTTAAAATTCATCAGCAGGCATACCACCAGCGCTATGGGGAAGATCATACCTGCCAGGATACCGGCCTTCAGATTATCCCCAAAGGCACCGGATACCAGTCCCACTACCGTAGGACCGGCGCTGCAGCCCATATCGCCGGCAACTGCCAGCCAGGCAAACATAGTCGTGCCGCCGTTTCGCAGCGCTACCGCCGCTTTGCTCAGGGTTCCCGGCCACAAAATGGCAACACCGATGCCGCACAGGGCACAGCCGATGAGGTTAATGACCGGTGACGGTACAAACACCACCAGGCTGAAGGCAATGATGCACAGAATACCGCTGCCCAGAATAAATTTATCCAGATCGATCTTTTCGCCGTATTTTCCGTAGAACACCCGGGTCAAGCCCATCAGGATGCCAAAGGCCATGGGACCTGCCAGATCGCCCAAGGTCTTAGTGATCCCCAGACCCTTTTCCGCAAAGGCAGATGCCCACTGCACGATCACGTGCTCGGCAGCGCCGGAGCAGAGCATCATAATGATCAGCACCCAGAACACCTTGCTGCGCAGAAGCTCCTTGATCTTCATGCCCCGTTCTCCCTCAGCGATCAGCGGTGCGATGGGTGTTTTGGAGAAGAAAAATCCGTTAACAAGGGGAACCACCGCCCAGACACCTGCCAGGATCCGCCAGTTTTGAATGCCGAATACCGCAAAAAACACGGTGGAGATCAGCACCACGCCCACCTGACCCCAGCAGTAGAAGGAGTGCAGCAGGCTCATGGCCTTTTCCTTATTGTCCGTGGGACAAGCTTCGGTAATGGGACTGATCATCACTTCAATGAGGCCGCTGCCGATGGCATAGGTAATGACAGAAATCAAAAGACCCGTAAAGGGCGGCAGGATCTCCGGCAGGGTCATCAGCAGCAGGAAGCCTGCGGCAGAGAAAATATGGGCTGTCACGATACAGCCCCGGTACCCCAGTCTGTCCACATACAGCGGAGCGGAAATATCCACTGTCAGCTGCACCAGAAAATTGATCGTCACCAGCAGGGTGATCTGGCTCAGGGGAATGCCGTATGTATCCTGAAAGGTAATAAACAGCAGGGGCAGAAAGTTAATGGAGATCGCCTGAACGATGTATCCGATAAAACAGAACACCAGCGTATTCTTATATGTCAGTTTCATGGGTTCCTCCCAAAAGCGTTCTGCCGTGATTATACCCGAAATTCCTGTGCATTTCCAGTCCTAATTAAAAAAACTTCTTTTTTCAGTTGCGGTGATTTCCCCCCTTTGGTACAATAAAGAAAAAGGGGGTATATTTATGAAAATGATCCATAGGAACTGCCCGGAGCATCCGGAAGCAACCCTGGAAGGTTATATTCTGGACTGTGAAATCACCCTTGGTCAGGAACAAAACCGGCCTGCCATCGTCGTTTGTCCCGGCGGCGGCTACGCCTACTGCTCACCCCGGGAGGCAGAGCCTGTTGCTCTGCGCTACGCCGCCAGCGGTTTTCACGCTTTTATCCTGCGCTACTCCACCGGCTGGGATGCGGCAGACTTCTCCCCGCTGAAGGAGGTTTCCTGGGTCATCGGTCTTCTCCGGGAAAAGGCAGAAGAATGGCACATTGACCCCGATAAGATCGTCACCTGCGGTTTCTCCGCCGGCGGACATCTGGCACTGGCGGCAGGTCTTTTGGCAGATAACAAGCCCAATGCTATGATTCTGGGTTATCCGGCGGTGAATATTCCCAACTTCCCCGGTGTGAATTTTATGCTCCAGCTGCTCACCGGCCGCAAGGAGGTCACCGACGAGGATTCCGCCTATTTCAGCCTTGCCAACCACATCACTGAGAATGCCCCGCCGGTGTTTCTGGCTGCCACCGCCGAGGACCTGCTCACCGCCTTCGGCACCCTGCCGGTGATCCAGAAATACAGTGCTCTGGGTATGCCCTACGAGGCCCATATCTTCCAGCACGGCCCCCACGGGTATGCTCTTGCCGATGCCACCAGCGCCGACGGCAGCACCGAAATGCTCAACGAAGCCTTTGCCCAGTGGCATGGCCTCAGCGTACAGTGGCTCCACAAGCTCTTCGGCGCACCGGAACACGTCGAAAAAAATCTAAGCAGAATGGCAGATCACCTTGCCGAATTGGGTTTTTATTTACCCGATGGACTTATTTGAAAAATTCCGGTTTATAGAGCAGTACGACGCTCCACCAAAGGCCCCCTTGTGTAAAGGGGGCTGTCGAAAATCTTTGATTTTCGACTGGGGGATTGTCAAAATCCGTTAGATTACAACCCCTCCGTCTGAAATCACAGATTTCAGACACCTCCCCTTA
>JAFSFK010000131.1 GCA_017435245.1 Oscillospiraceae bacterium
CTTACCGCCGGTAACATTCAGGGTCGCTCTTGCGGTTCTGGAGTTGGTGTGTCTGGGATGGGACATCACAGCACCGCCGTTTCCATCGGCCACATTATTGACGATCTCACCACCGTTAATATTCATAACGGTTCTGCCGCTGAGGAAGATACCGCCGCCATCGGTGGGAGAGTAGTTATCAGCGATCTTGCCGCCGGAGATATCAATCAGCGTATCCAGCTGGCTGTAAACATTGCTGCCTTCGGCAACATTGATACCGCCGCCGCCGATGGGGTTGGGATAGAGCTCGCTGCCGGTGACCTTGTTGCCGCAGATCTCGCCGCCTTCAATATAGGCAGTACAGTTCTGGAATCCGATACCGCCGCCTGCACGGGCCGCCTGGTTATTGTTGACCACACCGGACTTCATAGTGAATACGCACTCATTGTAGATACGCAGACCGCCGCCACGGGCATCGGAGATATTCTCGGTGATGGTAGCGCCGTCCAGCAGGATCTCCGCCTTTTTGGCGTTGATGGCGCCGCCGCAATCGATGGCGTGGTTCTTGGTGAAGGTACCGCCGTAGAAGTTTGCGGGAGAAGCATCCACATAGATAGCACCACCGCAGACCTCGGATTCATTTTCGGTCCAGTAGCCGCCGTTAACATTGGTGACAGCGCCCTTGTAGGTATAAGCACCGCCGCCGTGCTGGGCAGTATTTCCGATAATGGTACCACCGGAAACGGTGAAGCGGGTGGTGTAGCCATCGGTAATCGTGCAGTACACGCCGCCGCCCTTGGAGGTTGCGGAGTTGTAGCCCACCCGACCGCCGGTCATCTTTACCTGGCCGCCGCCCTGGGCGTAGATACCACCGCCGTTACCCTTGGTGGCCTTATTGCTCCTAATATTACCGCCTCTGACGTTGACCACGGAACGGCTCCACAGCAGAACGCCGCCGCCATTCTTTGCACTGTTTTTCTCGATGGTACCACCCTGCATATCCAGTTCAGACTGGACCTGGACGATGATACCGCCGCCGGATTTGCCCTTATTTCCGCTGACCAGAGCGCTGTCCTTCAGGGTCAGCTTTGCGGTTCTGACACTGATACCGCCGGCATTATCGCTGGCCGTGTTGTTCTTGATCGAACCACCGGAAATGGTAGCATCCACATCGTTGAAGTAGATACCGCCGGCATTCTTGGACTTATTGCCGCTAACCTCGCCGCCGGTCATCTGGAAGGTAGGTTCAAATGTGTAAACCTTTCCATCCACCTCGGCTTTCACGTTGGATGCGTAGATACCGCCGCCATTGGCCTTTTCTGCCTTATTGCCGGTGATCTTCGTGCCGCTAAGCTCTGTCTTGCAGTTCTTGGCATATACACCGCCGCCGTAGCTGCCGGGGGTGGTGTTGTTGCTGATCCGGCCACCTGCCAGATTCAGCGTGGGCAGCGGATACTCGGGATCCGTGGTCTGGAAGTAGTTATCGGCATAGATACCGGCGCCGTTTTTGACGCAGGTATTGCTGCTGATCTCGCCGCTTTCAAAATTCAGAACACTGCCCTTCACCATAGACAGGCCACCGCCAACAGAAGTGGAGTGGTTCTCGGTGATCTTGCCACCACGCATATTCAGCACAGACTCTCTCCACAGACGGACACCGCCGCCATCGGGAGATTCATTCTTGGTGATGGTACAGTTATACAGATTGACGGTAGAAGCGTTGCTTACATAGATACCGCCGCCGCCACCCTTTTCGGTCTTATTGCCGGTGACCTGGGTATCGGTCTGCAGAGTGATCTCCGCAGCCATCGCATAGATACCGCCGCCTGCACTGCCTTTTCCCTTGGCGGTGTTGCCGGAAATCGTCACAGTGGTACCCACCAGCTTGGTGCGATCCATATAGATACCGCCGCCACCCTTGGCAGTGTTGCCGGAAACAGTTGTTTTCTTCATATCCAGCCGGATCTGGTCGCTGGGATTGATAATGCTGACAGCACCGCCCCTATCTCCGGCAGTATTGCCGCTGATGGTAGTGTTATTTACCGTCAGTGCAGGAACAATGCCTTCTGCGGCGTTGCTATGCCGCTCAACATAGATACCGCCGCCGTTATAAGTAGCGCTGTTATTGGTAATGACCGTGTTGGCCAATACATTCAGCACCTGCTCGCCCTGCTTGGTATCCGCATTGGAATAAACACTGATGGCGCCGCCGTGCCGTGCCTCATTGCCGGTGAAGAGGGAGTTCTCCACTGTCAGCTTGCCGTTGCGGTACAGTGTAATCGCACCGCCGAAGCCGGTGGTCTTGTTTTTGGTGAGGGCGCAGTACAGCACCTCAGCAGTGCCGTTTTCCACATACAGTGCGCCGCCGCCCTGGCCGGTGGCAGTGGTATTGTCAGCGCTGTTGCCGGTCAGGTGTACACCCACCAGCCGCAGCGTGCCTGCGCTGTAGATAGCGCCGGCCTTGCCGCCGCTATAGACGCCCTCGCTCACCGTACGGATGGTATTGCCGCCGGTGAGCTTGCCGCCGGGGGTCTTCTCGATATCCAGCTTGCCCTGCTTATTCAGCACAGCCTTGCAGTTGATGATCGCCAGATCGCCGCCTGCCTTGACATAGTAATTGGCCTTTTCGGTATTTTCCTCATTGAAGATAACATTGAAGCCATTCAGACACAGTCTGACCTTCTGGCCGTCTGCGATCTCAAATATACCGGTACCGCCGCCACGGATATCCGCAACCTTCACATCGCCGGTCAAATACCAGTAGCCGGTGGTGGTGGGAAGCCGGTCGGTGTAAGGCCAGGGTTTCCAGTTCAGCTGGGCATGGTCACAGGTCTTGCCGTTGAGATAGCACTGGCAGATATTGTGATTTGCGTGCTCACCTGCCGCCTCTACAACAAAGTAGAACTGTTCGGATTTTTCGCTGCTGTAGCCGATCTGCATTGCAGGATCGGTATTTTCATAGACGATACCGGTGATTTTTGTATCCTGCAGCTTTGCACCCTTGGCTGCACTGAGGAAATCATCAGGATCCACTACGGGGAAGTTATCGCCGGTGTAAACGCCGACAGACATCTTCTCTCCCAAAGATGCTACCGTGATCTTATGGGTCGCCTTATCAAACAGGTATACGTTGTTGCCCTTCACACCAGCGGTGTTGCCGGTGATCTGCACATTACCGGAGATTTCGAAGGCCGATCCCGCCGCCATAGGATAGACACCGCCACCGGTTCCTTCAGTGGTATTGCCGGTGATCTTGGTATTGTCCTTCAGCACCAGCTTTGCGGTATAGTCATCGTTGGTGTTGGTTCTGCGCCATACAAAGACAGCGCCGCCGTTATTGGTAGCCTTGCTGCCGGTGATCTCACTGTCACCGGTGATGGTAACGCAGACACTGTTGGTGGAGTTTTGATCAGTATACATACTGATGGCACCGCCGTTTGTGGCCTCATTGCCGGTGAAGATGCTGTCGTCGGCTGTAACGATACCGTTCTTAAATGCTGCGATAGCACCGCCGTTGGTTGCCTTGTTGTCGGTGAAACGGCAGGCATAAACATTGGTCTTACCCGCCACATACAGAGCGCCGCCGCCCTTACCGCCGTCGGTGGAAGTGGCTTCGTTGCCGCTGAACTCGATACCATAGGCATTTACGGTTGAACATACGCCGTTGTTGTAATAAGCTGCGATAGCGCCGCCGGTGACACCCTTGCCACCGTAGATCTTGCTGCCGCTGCTGAATCGGCCCTGAGCATCCAGCTTGGTCTTGCAGTTCATGACCGTCAGAACATCGGAATAGACATTCAGATGCTTGCCGTTCAGGTTGATGTTATAGCCGTTCAAGCAGATATTCACATTGGCTCGATAATCGTGAGTTGCGGAAATGGTCACATCTCCGGTCAGATACCAGTTGCCTTCAGTGGTAGGCAGTGTGGTCTTGCTGAGCCAGGGCTGCCAGGTCACTTGGGTGTGGGAACACTGGTCTGCGTTCATAGTACACAGGCACACGCCGTGATCGGAGTGATCCAGATCATAGCTTTCTCCGGCGAAGTAGAACTTCACCGCAGGATGGGTGCTGTAGGCAACATCCTTCACAGCGCCATCCTTTTCAAAATAGATGCCGGTCTTATCCGTGTTGGACAGCGTTACGCCATCAGCCACACGCAGGAATTCATCCGGATCGACTGCCGGGAAGTTGCTGCCGGTGGTTACACCGATGGATGCGCCCTGCTCCAGCTCGCCAACCAGGATCCGCTGGGTGGTATCCCACAGGTAGACGTTGTTGCCTCTGTTTTCAGCGGTATTGCCGGTGATCTGTACATTTCCATGGACCTCAGCCACCGCATAGGCATAGTGGAGGTAGATACCGCCGCCGCTGCCGGAATCCGTGATCTGCGCATTCTTCTTGGCAGTATTGCCGGTGATCTTGATATCACCATCCAGGATCAGCTTTGCAGTAACCGCTGTGTTGGTATTGCTCTTGTGGCGGTTGACAATGACCGCACCGCCGTTTGTTCCACAGCTGTTGCCCACAAATTCGGTATTACCGGTAATAGTAGCAACCGTGGATACCGTATTGCTGCTGCCGGTATATACGCTCAATGCACCACCGGCTCTTTCGGCGGTATTTGCGCTGAAGTAGCAATCATCGATCAAGGCAGTGCCCTTGTATACCGTAATCGCACCGCCGTTGTTATTGGAGGTGTTTTGGGTAAAGCGGCATGCATAGAGATTCAGCTCACCCTCAGACTGGATGGCACCGCCGCCCTGGCCTTCATAGAAGTTGCCATCGGTACGGCTGTTTACATTCTCGCTGAATTCCACGCCCATAGCCGTCAGCTTGGCACCAATACCCACCACAGCAGCACCGCCGTGGGTATGCTTGCCGTTATAGAGCTTGCCGCCGACGGAAGCAGCATCATCCAGCTGGCCATTGGTTTTCAGAACTGCCTTGCAGTTGAGGATGGTCAGATCATCGCCGCTGGTCAGATTGATATACTTTTCATTCAGATCAACGCTGAATCCGTTCAGACACAGGTTGACCTTGCCGGTAATATCAGCCTTTGCGGACAGGGTAACATCACAGGTCAGATACCAGTTGCCAGCGGTGCTGGGCAAACTGTTTTTGCTGAGCCAGGGCTTCCAGGTGAGCTGCTCATGCGCACACTGGTCGCCATTTGCAACACACAGGCATACGCCGTGATCGTTGTGGTTCAGGTCATATTCACCTGCAAAGTAGAATTGCACCGCAGGATCGCTGCTGTAAGCCACCACAGCATCCGGCTCTGCCCGGTCATAGACGATGTGGGTATCCTGGGTATCTGCCAGGGTCACATTCTGGGCGAGGGTCAGGAAGCTGTCGGGGTCGGCCACTTCCGTCTTGGTGGACACATACAGCTTGGCATTTGCATCCAGCTGGCCCACCTTCAGGTTGTAGCCATCGTCGTGGAAATAGAGGTTTGCTCTCTGGGCATCGCTGGCGGTGTTGCCGCTGATATTCACATTGCCGCTGACGGTCACATCCAGAGGGTTGGCCGCAGCCCTGGTGCGCAGACAGACAGCGCCGTACTTGCCGGCGGTGTTGCCGGTGATTTCCGTATTGCCGCCGATGGTCACGGACAGGGTGTCCGCACTCTCCTCACGGCAGTACAGATACAGCGCAGAGCCATAGCCATCGGTAGTGCTGTTGGTTTTGTTGCCGGTAAAGACACAGTTGCCGCCGATGGTAACGGAAGTGTCCTTGGTGGCATTACGGTTGTTGACGCAGATAGCACCGCCGTAAAGGTCTGCGGTGTTATTTTCAAAGACGGAGTCGGTAATATCCAGACTGCCGTTGATGTAAACGGAGATGGCACCGCCCACGCCCTTATTCTTGGTCGTGCTGGTGTCGGACAGAGCCTGGTTGCCGCTGAACTTACAGCTTTCGATGGTGGTCATACCGTCTTCCACATACAGTGCGCCGCCGGTACGGGCATCGGATCCCTTCGCCAGGTTGTCGGCAAACCATACACCGATCAGGGTCATATTACCGTTGGTGCTGATAGCGCCGCCGTAGGTATGGCCGCTGAAGGAGCTACCGAGACCACCGTGGATCTTACCGGTGGTGGAAGTCAGCTGCTTCTGGGCATTTACCGTAGCCTGGCAGTTCATAACGGTCAGGTTCCCGGCGTTGTGGATCTTCTTGCTGTTCAGATCGATATTAAAGCCGTTGAGGCACAGGTTGACATCTTCTTCGATGGACACTGTACCGGTCAGCTTCACATTGTCAAGCAGATAGTAGCTGCCTTCCTCAGTGGGCAGGCTGTCGGTGCTCTCCCAAGGCTGCCAGTTCAGCTCGGTATGGCTGCAGGCAGCACCGGTAATGCCGCAGGCGCAGGCGCCGTGCTTGTGGGGAGGCAGAGGATCGGGAACAAAATAGAAGCCCTCTGTGGAATTGTAACCTACCACCTTGGCAGGCTCGCTTCTGTCCCAGAAAACGCCGGTATTTTCCCTATCCGCCAGCGATGTGCCGCCGGCAAGTGCCAGAAATTCATCCGGATCGGCAGCCGGGAAATTATCTCCGGTGAATACGCCGATGGATACGTTGCTTCCCAAACTGCTTACCACCAGACGGTGGGTCAGATCCCACAGGTATACGTTGGGAGCCTTTGTAGTGCCGGTATTGCCGGTAATATTTACATTGCCGGTGACCTCAACCGTCGTACCCTTGGCATTCATATAGACAGCGCCGCCGATCTTGGCGGTGTTGCCGGTGATCTTGGTATTGTCCTTGATGACCACTCTTGCCGTGTAGTCGGCAGGAGTTCCGCTGTAACGCCAGGTGAAAATGGCGCCGCCGTTTCCGGAAGGAGCGGTATTGCCGGTGATCTCAGTATCACCGGTGATGGTCATTACCGGGGATGCCGTTGTTGCACCGCCGGTGTAAACGCTCAGCGCACCGCCGTTTTTGGTGGTGGTGTTGCCGCTGAAGTAGCAGTCATCAATATCCACCGTACCATTGCAGTACAGCGCAATGGCACCACCCAGATTATTGGTGGTATTTTCAATGAAACGGCAGGCATAGACCTTTGTGGTACCTTCGTTATAGAGCGCACCGCCGCCCTGACCGTTGGGAGGACTGGAGCGGTAATTGTTGTTTTTATAGAACTCAACGCCAATGGCGGTGAACTTGCCGCCAACCGCCACGCAGACAGCACCGCCGTGGGTGTGCTTGCCGTTTGTGATCCTTGCGTTATTTTCCTCCAGCTGACCGTTTGCCTTCAGCTTTGCCTGACAGTTCAGAATGGTCACATCATCGCCGTTCGTCACATTGATGTACTTTTCGTTCAGATCAATGCTTTGGCCGTTCAGACAAATAACCACCTTGCCGGTAAAGTCAGCCTTTGCTTCCAGCTTCACAGGTGCGGTAAGGTAATAATTACCTGCATCGGTGGGAAGGCTGGTGGTGCTTTCCCAGGCTGTCCAGGTCAGCTGCTCGTGGCTGCAGGCAGCACCGGAAAGAGCGCAAATGCAAGCACCGTGGGCAGTATGCTCAGCTGCCAACACCGGGGCTGTCTCTTCTGCCTGCGTAGGCAGCTGCACCGGTGCTTCGGTAGCAGCCTCGGTAGGCACCTCGGTGGGCGCTTCGGTGGCAGCCTCCGCAGATGCCTCAGTGACCTCCTCAGCCACAGGCTCGGTCTGTACCTCGATCTCCGGCTCTGTTCCCAATGCGATCGCATTGACCGGCAGACAGGAGAGGGTTAGACATATTGAAAGAACAAGAGCAAGCAGACGTTTCACTTTTGTTCATTCCCCCTTCAATAAATTTCCGGATACCCCCTGACATATTTCTATGCCAGGGGGTATTTCAAACTACATATTCCTTATCAGCCGGGATGCTGGGAAGGATCGTTCCAGTAAGCGTTGAACAGGTAGGGGTGAACGCCCTCGTAGTCCACATACAGACCCTCACGGTAGCACCAGAACCAATCCAGGAAGCCGAAGATGACGATGGTGCAGTCATCCACCAGCAGCTGATGCAGCTCGTGCCAGGTGTCCATATACTCCTGGCTGTCGGTCTCCAGGCTCTGCAGCTTGGCCACCAGCTCGTCACGCTTTTCGCTTCCGTACCACATCGTGGTCATTTCCAAAGACAGAGAACCGGGAGTCATGGCGCCGGTCTGATAGTCGTACTTGATATCCCAGTTGTTATTGGAGTCGATGAGGAACTCACCGGCTGCGGTGCCGTCCATCATAACCACTTCGTAGTTGATGCCGGCATTTTCCAGATAACCGGTCAGCAGAGTGGTGCCGGTATTCATATTGGAAGCAATGATCTGGATAGGCTCATCCTTGTAGCCCTGTGCACGGGCAGCATCCAGATACTTATCAACCGCATCCTGGTTGGTCTCACCGTACCAATCGGTCTGCAGGTAGTAGTCAGTCTGGAAACGCTCGTCCAGGACAGGAGGACGGCCTTCTACGTTCACAGCGTTGTCGCCAACGGTGTTGGCAAACTCATCCATATCGATGGCAGCCATAATGGCCTTACGCAGATCGGGGTACTTGGCACACAGGTTGGGGCCGCCGTCGTTGTTGAAGTACACCAGCATCAGAGTATTACACTCGTTGTACTGCTTACGGATGATACCTGCGTCAGCAGCCATCTCCTGATACTCCGTCTCGATAACGTCAGTCAAGTCGTAGTTACCGGCCAGCATACCCATAGTAGCGGAGCTGTAATCGGTATTTTCCCAAACGGTGATGGAATCCAGATAAGCGTGCTTCACACCGGCATAGCCGCTGCGGCTGTCGTCAGCTACGGGAACATAGCCATCATAACGCTCCAGGGTAACAGAGGTACGGGCAACATATTCCGTCATCTTGTAAGGACCGGTGCCGATGACATCGTCTACGGTCTTGAATTCCTTGGTTGCGTACTTCTCGCAGATCTCCTTGGGCATAACACCCATCCAGGTCTGGTAGGAAGCCAGACGGCTCATTGCAGCCTCGCTGTACTGGGTGAACTGAATGGTCAGCACATTGTCGGTAATGGACATTTCCTTGATAACAGGCTTAACGAAGTCGTTAACGGAGTTACCCAGGTTCATAGCACGCTCGATAGAAGCCTTCACGTCCTCAGCCTCAACAGCAGAGCCGTCGTGGAAGGTGATGCCCTCACGGGGCCACAGCTTCAGGGTCAGCTTGTCCTCGGACAGCTCATAGTCACACACACCGGGAGCGATCTGGTTCTCAGCGTCACGGGTCAGGGGGCCTTCGTAAACAGCACCCAGCCAGGTGTAATACCAAACGGTAGCACGGAACACAGGGTCAATACCCAGGATCGCAGCGGGAGAGTGCATATTCAGGTGACCGCCGTACTGGGGCTCAGACACCTCAGGAGTCACTTCGGCATTTTCGCCGCCCTCAACAGCGGGAGCCTCTTCGCCCTGCTGTACGCCATCGTCTGCGGGGGTGTTATTACCGCCGCCGCAGCCTGCAAGCAGACTTGCCAGCATACACACTGCCAGCAGCAGTGCCATCATTTTCTTGAAATTCATATGGGTTTCCTCCTTAAATATATCCAATCAACATTCTTCCTTGATCTCATCACACAGATGACAGGCCACCTTGTGTTCCCCACCCAGACAGTGAAGCTGGGGAACTTCCGTTGCACAGCGCTCGGTGGCATAGGGGCAGCGGGTATGGAACCGGCAGCCGGAGGGGGGATTCACGGGACTGGGGATATCGCCCTCCAGAATGATCCGATCACTCTTTTTCTTACCCACCATCGGGATGGCGGACAGAAGCGCCTTGGTGTAGGGATGCTGGGGATTCTCGAAAATATCCTTACGGGTTCCGATCTCCACCACCTTGCCCAGATACATAATGGCCAGCCGGTCACAGATATGCTCCAGAACGGAAAGGTCGTGGGATACGAACATATAAGTCAGCTTCAGTTCCTTTTGCAGATGCGCCAGCAGATTCAGGATCTGGGCACGGACGGAAACGTCCAGAGCGGATACCGCTTCATCGCAGAACAGCAGCTTGGGGTTGGTGGTCAGGGCACGGGCAATGACGATTCTCTGACGCTGTCCGCCAGAGAACTCGTGGGGAAACCGGTCAACATAGGAAGGATCCAGGCCTACCAGTTCCATCATTTCCCTGACCTTTTCCATTCGCTCAGCCTTGGTCTTATAGGTCTTGTTCACCAGCAGAGGCTCTTCAATGAGCTGACCCACCTTCATACGGCCGTCCAGCGCACTGAAGGGATCCTGGAACACGATCTGCATATTCCGGCGGTGGGGCTTCATCTGCTTGTGGTTCAGCTTGGTGATGTCCTCATCCTCAAACCAGATCTCACCCTCGGTGGCATCGATCAACCGCAGCATCGTCCGCAGCAGGGTGGACTTGCCGCAGCCGGACTCGCCGGCAATTCCCAGGGTCTCACCTTCGTACAGCACCATATCCACACCGTCCACAGCCTTGACATAGCGCTGCTTTTCAAAGATCCACTTTTTCACAGGGAACCACTGCTTGATGCCGGTTGCCTGCATCAACACTTTTTTCTCACTCACAGCAGCTTCCCTCCTCTTGCGCATATTGCCAGCAACGCACCTTATGCCCGCCACCCAGGTCTACCAGGGGAGGCTTACAGCCGTGGCACTGCTCCGTGGCGTACTTACACCGGGGAGCAAACACACAGCCTTCCGGGAAATGTCCGGAGGGAGGCACCACGCCGGGAATGGTAGGCAGATCGCCGTACTGTCCAAATTTGGGCAGCGTGCTGAGCAAACCTTCTGTATAGGGGTGCTTGGTATCGGCAAAAATATCGTCTACGTTTGCCTCTTCCATCACCTCACCGCAGTACAGCACCAGCACCCGGTCGCACATCTCGGACACAACGCCCAGATCGTGGGTGATGAACATAATGGCAGTACCCAGCTCCTGCTGAAGCTGCCGCATCAGATCCAGGATCTGCGCCTGGATGGTCACGTCCAGAGCGGTGGTAGGCTCGTCAGCGATCAGCAGCTCCGGCCGGCAGGCCAGTGCCATTGCGATCATAATTCTCTGACGCATACCGCCGGAGAGCTGATAGGGATATTCCCGCATCCGCTGCTCAGGCTCCGGGATCTTGACCATCTTCATCATTTCCACAGCGTGCTTCCAGGCTTCCTGTTTATTCATACCCTGGTGGAGACGGAAGCTCTCCATCAGCTGGTCACCCACGGTGTACACCGGATTGAGGGAGGTCATAGGCTCCTGGAAGATCATAGACATCCGGTTGCCACGGATGGACTGCATTTCTTTTTTCTTCAGCTCCAGCACCTCGATGCCGTGGAGCTTGACGCTGCCCTGGATCCGGCCGGGAGGGGTCTGCACCAGCCGCATCACGGAAAGAGAGGTCATACTCTTACCGCAGCCGGATTCTCCCACGATGCCCAGAGTCTCACCCTTATGTACCTCAAAGGTAATGCCGTTGAGGATCTTGACAGAGTCATAATCGTTATCAAACCACAGCTGAAGGTCATCGACCTGCAGCACAGTTTCATTTTCCTGCATAATGGTATCTTTTTCCATACTGCTGCCTCCTTAATTCAGTCTGGGATCCAGCAGATCACGCAGGCCGTCGCCCAGCAGGACGAAGCCGAACACCGTCAGGCAGATAGCGCCTACTGCGAAGAAGGACAGGTGAGGCAGCACAAACATCAGCGTCTGGCCCTCCTGCACGATACCGCCCCAGCTGGGGATGATGGGGTTCAGACCCACACCCAGGAAGGACAGGGCGGTCATAGAACCGATAGAGCCTGCCAGACCGCCGCCCAGACGGACCCACAGGTAATTGCTGATATTGGGCAGCACATGGCGGAACAGCGTCCGGATCTCGCTGGCACCCATGGCCTTGGCACTTTCGATGTACTCCTTCTCCCGGACGAAAATGACCTGGTTACGCATAGCACGGGAGACACCGGGGATGGCGTTTAAGGACATCGCCAGCACCAGCTGGGGAACACCGGAACCCAGGGCGCTGACGATCATCAGGTTCATCAGCAGTCCCGGGATGGTCGCATAGGCATCCAGAAAACGCATCAACACTTTTTCCACTTTTTTGAAGTAGCCGCAGAGCATACCCAGGATAGTACCCACAACAGTCACCACCGCCTGGGTGATGATGGCCACCGCCAGCGTATTGCGGGAGCCGTAAAGGATCCGGGACCAAATGTCACGGCCGTAGAAGTCCAGACCCATAATATGCTCGGAAGAGGGCAGCTCCTTTGCCCGGGACATATCCTGCTTGTAAGGATCGTGCTGTGTCAGCAGCGGAGCAAAAACAGAACAGAATACCACCACCGCAATGATGATGATACCTGCGATCAGGCGTCCGTATTTCTTTACGAAACGCAGGGGCTTCATTCTTTTCTTTTGGGTTTTCACGATGCGCCCTCCTTATTCGTACTCAATACGGGGATCCACCAGCTTGTAAACGATATCGTTGATCAGGTTGGTGGCCAGACCGATAAATGCGGTAAACAGCACAATGGCCGTTTCCTGAGGGTAATCCCGGCGGGTCAGGCTATCCAGTGCCAGACGGCCCATACCACGGATGTTGAACACCTTCTCCGTAATACTTGCACCGCCCACAGCGCCGACAAAGGAACCGATGACCATACTGCCGGTAACAGAAATGGTGTTTTTCAGAGCATGCTTATAGTAGATCATCCGCTCAGGCAGACCCTTTGCCCGGGCGGTACGGATATAGTCCTGATTCAGCACATCCAGCATTGCGCTGCGGGTATGCCGGGCAAGACCGGCAACGCCGCCAAGACCTGTCATCAGCGCAGGCAGCAGCACGCAGTACAAGGCGTTCCAGAATCCGCCCTTGGCTATGTAGGTATAACCCAGCGCCGGGAACCAGCCCAGCTTAAAGGCCAGGAAGTAAACGCCCAGCAGGGACAGACAGAATCCGGGTATGACCATCAGAATCAGCGAGCCGAAGGTCAGGCTGTAATCCAGCAATGAGTTTCTCTTGACAGCACAGATCACGCCTACCGGGATGGCAGTGAGCATATGGATGACAAAGTAGGTCCAGCCATACATCAGAGTAGGCTCCATCACATTCAGGATGTTCTGGATGACGGGGTTGCCATCATAGTAGGAAGTACCCCAATTGCCGGTGACAACGTCCTTAATGTAGCGCACATACTGGACAACAATGGGGTCATTCAGACCCAGCTCTTCCTCCAGCGCCTCCACATTTTCCACCGTAAGCTCAACGCCCATATCCTGCAGCATTCCCACTGCGGGGCTGCCGGGGACTACTCGCATCAACACAAAAACGATCGTTAAAATGATCCATAGGGTGGGGATCATCAGCAGCAATCGCTTCAAAATAAACTTGCCCATTGTTTCCTCCTGACGGCATATTTTCTCATTTTTCCATTTTACATTTTACGTTTTTTGCATTCTTTTGTCAACGAATAACAACTCCCCCGGTCCACTTTCGCAAACTTACCACCGCTATCGTAAAATCACCCTCAAAATAACGTTATTTTCATATGGACAGTTGTCTTGCATCAGTATACGCTTTTCAAAACAATGGTCTTAACCTTCACCATTTCCTGCAGGGTAAACATCGTTCCCTCAGAGCCCACGCCGGACATTTTGTGGCCGTTGAAGGGCTGCTGGGTCAAGCGGTAGTTGCCGTTTCCGCCCACCACGCAGGCACCGGCGTCCACCGCAAGGGCAAATTTCATCGCCTTCTTAAAATCCTTGGTGAGGATGCCCGAGGACAGACCGTACCGTGAGCTGTTGGCAATGGCGATGGCCTCCTCCAGTGTAGCGAAGCCGATCACCGGGAACACAGGACCAAAGACCTCCTCATCGGTGGCGATGCTGCTGTCTGCAGGAACGTTGGTCAGCACTGTAGGCGTAACAAAGCAACCGTTGCGGCTGCCGCCGCACAGAAGCTTGGCACCCTGTACGATGGCCTTCTCGATTTGGCTGACGATCTTTATGGCAGCCTTTTCGTTGATCACAGGACCCACCTGGGTCTGGGGATCCATAGGATCACCCAGCTTCATTGCCTGCAGCGCCTTAGCCAGGCGCTTTGCAAATTCATCCTTAATGGAATTGTGGACGATAAAACGCTTGGTGGCACAGCAGATCTGACCGGCATTGGCAATTCGTCCGCCCAGTGCCTGTGCCACAGCCTCATCGATATCGATATCGTCAAAAATGATCAGCGGATCGTTTCCACCCAGCTCCAGAGAGTATGCTTTCAACTGGGCTGCGCACAGCTTTGCCACGTGGATGCCCACCTGGGTACTGCCGGTGAGGGTAACACCTGCCACTCTGGGATCTGCTGCCAGGGCATCGCCCACCACGCCGCCGGCACCGGTGATGCACTGTGCGGCATTTCCGGGCACACCGGCTTCCAGTAAAAGCTTGGTCATCATCATCGTAGCACCGGGAGTATCAGAAGCAGGCTTTAAGATCACACTGTTGCCTGCGCACAGAGCCGCCGCTGCCTTGTGGGAAAACAAAACACCGGGGAAATTGAAAGCGCAGATGGCTGCAATCACGCCCAGAGGCTCATACACCGTGAAGCACACATCGCCCACGCCACGGGGTTCGGGGCTCAGGGGGATGGTCTTGCCGTACATCGTCCGTGCCTCGGCAATATACAGCCGGAAGGCATCCTTCACACGGCCCACCTCGCCCAAAGCCTGGGCAAAGGGCTTGCCGCCCTCGATGGCCATAGTCCTGGCGATCTTCTCTTCGTTTTCCTGGGCCAGAAGAACGAATTTCTCCAAAATCTCCATCCGCTTGTGGAAGGGAATGGCCGCCCATTCCTTCTGACCCTGCACCGCATTGGCGATGACGGTCTGAACATCCTCCAACGCAGCACTGGGGACGGTATCGATCACCGCACCGGTGGCGGGGTTAATATTTTCATATACGGCACCGTTGGAAGCATCCACTTCCCTGCCGCCGATGAGCATTTTCATATCGGTTCCTCCTTAAATAAACACATCCTAATTCCGATTTAACGCTCTGACGAGCGAATTGAAAATTGAAAGTTGAAAATTGTTGTATTTTCCTTCGGAAAATAATTTAAATCGTCGGCGTAGCCGACACAATCATTTTCAATTTTCCATTTTCCATTTTCAATTATTATCGAGCGTCAGCTCGATAAACCGGAATTTGATCTATCATTAAATGGTGCAGGCTTCCAGGTCAAGGCCGGTCATTTCCGCCAGCTGACGGGCAGCCGCCTCGGTAGCCTCGGGCAGCTGCAGACCCTCCTGCACCGCCTTGTCATAGCTGAGCCAGTTGGGTTCGCCGGGATAGAAGATCTTGTCCGAGCCCAATGCCTTGGGGGCATCCACGATGGCCCGGGTATACTCCTCCAGACGGCTGGCAAACTGCATGGGATCCATCATCTTGTTCACATCGATGACCAGCATGGTATGTCCCAGATTGGACTGGGTCTCGGGAGGAGAGAACAGCCAGCTGCGGATATCAAAGCTGCCGCCGGAGAGCACCGTAGTCAGCGTCTCCACCAGGAAGGCCAGACAGTAGCCTTTGTGGGCGGACATAGGACTCATAGAGAAATTGTTGCCCTGAGGATCATTGGTGGGCAAGCCGTTCTCGTCCACCACCCAGCCATCGGGGACCTTCTTACCTTCTTTCTGATACTGCACCACCTTCAGCTTCGCCACCTGACTCAGGGCGATATCCATAAAGATAGGGTGCTGACCCTGCCGGGGCAGCGCATAAGAAATGGGGGCATTGCCGATGATGTTTCCCTTGCCGCCGGGCACGCACATCAGCTTATTGGTATTGCTCATTGCCAGCGCCAAGTAACCCTTTTCCGCAGCATATACCGAATAGCAGCTGCAGGCGCCGAAGTGGCCGCTGTCGCTGACGGTAACAATGGCCATACCCATTTCGCTGGCCTTTTTCATCGCCAGATCCATGGCGTAACGGCCGTTGTACATACCGAAGCCACCGTTGCCGCTGAGCCGCACCCAAGTAGGACCTTCGGTGATCACGATAGGGGTAGACTGTCCATCCAGACCGCCGGCTCGCATCTTGTTTAAGTACTTGGGAAGATTCACCGTGCCGTGGGTGGTGATGCCGAACATATCCGTCATCACACAGCAGTCAGCGACCGCCTCTGCCGCTTCCTCCTTCAGACCGCTGAGGATCAGCGCCTGACGGCAGAATTCTTTATATTTTTTGGTATCAACGATCATAATACACTCTCCACTCCTTCTGCCTGAAAGGTCTCGGCGCACAGAGCCATCTGCTTGTGGATCTTCTCAGCCTCCTGAGGATTCACGCCGTCCTGAGGCCGGAGCACCCGCTCACTCATAAAGCCCATAGTGGATACAGCGTACTTAACAGCAGCTGTTCCGTTCTTGGCGCTGGCATAGACAGAACCTGCCAGACAGATCAGCTTATTGAACTTGCGCATCAGCTCCACATCGCCGGTAAGGGACGCCTTGTAAGCCTCCACAAAGACCTTGGGATACATGGATGCCATACCGGGTACACAGCCGTCACAGCCCAGCAGCGCAGAGGGCATGTACTGCACCGGCGTGCCGTTGAGCACAGAAAAATCCTCCCGGTCAGCAAGGGCATTGCAGACCTTGACCGTATCGTTGAAGTTGGCGGCGCTGTCCTTGTAGGCCTTCACCCCATCGATATCCGCCAGAGCGGAAACCGTGGCAGGCTCGATCTTCTCCACCACGAAGGAGGGGATGTTGTAAGCCACCAGATCGATATCCACTTCTTTTGCCACATCCTCAAACAGTCGGATGATCTCACCCTGGGAGGTGTGGCGGTCATAGAACACGGGAGTGATGACCGCTGCGTCACAGCCGCAGTCGGCGATGCGCTTGATGTTCTCAATGACCCGCTTGGTGGAGGTATCCATCACGCCGGCAAACACCTTAGCCTTGCCCTTGCACACATCCGCAGCGATCCGGATGGCACGGTCACGCTCTGCCTGGGTCAGCGCCATCGTTTCACCCAGGGTACCGCAGGCAAAGACGCCGTGAACGCCGTTGTCCAGCAGATACTTTATGAGGGTACGATAGCCCTGTTCGTCGACAGTCTCATCTTCCAACACGGGAGTCAGTACCGGAACGGTGATGCCGCTGTATTTCTTCTGAATGATCATAAAATCCTTCTCCTTTTTTTTCAAAAATCTTGACCGGCTCTGCCGGGGTTGTTATAATCAGCACAAAGAAAGGAAGTGCTGTTTTATGGACAATTTGGATCGATCTCCATTCCTGGGAATCATTCCCGGCAGTATGCTCTACAGCCCTTCCATCATCGGCAAGCGGCATATGCGGGAGCGCACATCCCACGCTCTCATCCTGAAGCTTCAGGGCACCACGGAATACCGTACCGAAAGCAAGCAGTACCTGCTCTCTCCGGGGCAGATCCTATTCGTGGAAAAAGGCAGCTCCTACTTCATCCGGGAGGTGACCTCCGGTTACTCGCTGGTAGTCAACTTTGACTGCCCCGGCAAGTTTGATTCCCCTGTTTCCCAGCTGCCCCTGCCACCGGATTATGATCTTGCTTCTCTGGCAGAACGACTGCATAACGCCTGGCAGAAAGAGAACATTTACGAAGTCCTGGGTATCCTCTATCACCTGTTCCACAAAAGTGCTTCCGCCACGAAAAAGGGCTATACCTCCTCCCGGGAAAAGCAGCTGCTGGATCCGGTGATGGCCTACCTGAAGGAGCACCTAACCGACCCGGAGCTTTCTGTGGATGTGCTGCCCCGGCTGGCCGGTGTCAGCGAGGCCTACCTGCGGCGGATCTTTAAAAAGCAGTACGGCATCTCCCCGGCCAGCTATGTGATCCGGGAACGGGTACGTCTTGCCAAGGATTTCCTGCTGCGCATCGATGGGATCCGGATTGGAGAGGTTGCGGAAAAAGTGGGCTACCACGATCCCCTTTACTTCAGCCGCCTGTTCAAAAAACAGACCGGTCTGTCCCCTACGGAGTACTGTAGATCCCATATGGAAATTCTATTTTAATATTACCGATTCCTCCGCCGGGAAGTCAATATATAAAACGGACTATATGGACAAAACGAAACTAAACAATTTTCCATTTTTTACAAAAACCCGGCTGCCATTTTTTCGATGGCAACCGGGTTTTCCATATTATCCCATCAGTTCCTCTGTCAGCTGCAGGACCTGGGGAGCGATCCGCTGCCGCTGCTTTTTCAGCACCCGGTTATACACCGGATACGCCAGTGCCACCAGCACCAGTCCCACAATGCCTACAGGGATACCGATAAACATCGCCGTGCCTCCCAAAAAGCCGGAAAGCTCCGTCATGCACAGACTCATTCCCGTACCCAGAACCAACGCACCCACGACACCCAGCGCAATGGACCAGGCCTGGGCCTTCCGGGTGGCGGAATTATGGAGCTTTCTCAGCTGCTCCAGCTTATCCTCCTTCTTGGGAAGGTATTGATTGCGAATGCTTTCTACCTCCTGCTGACGGGCAGCGCTGTAGGTGAAGCTGAATCCCTCTTTATTCTCCATTTTTCTCTCTCCTGATGTTTTTTGTCGCTTTTATTATGAGCCGCACCGCAAGTGTCACCACCACAAGGCTGATCCCCGCACCGGTGAGCACGATGAAGATCTGCCGGTGCTCCGGTGCCATATCCTGCCCGAACTGGGCAAACATCGCCGTTTCCAAATTCAACATAGAAACCAGTGCCGCAGACACAGATACCGTTTGCGCCGCTGCCAGCACCGGACTTTCCATACGGCGGTGCTTTACCATCTCCACGATTGCGTGGGCAGCAGAATAAAAGGTATACAGCGCCATTACATAGATCAGGATCCCGGGATAGTCGTATCCCTTGTTCCGATACAGGATCATCAGCACCGCACCGCTTAGGCTCAGATTGATCAGCAGCAGGATGTACCCACAGCTGCGGGCCCGTTTCCACTCCCGGTGCAGCTGGCTGCCCAGGGTATGACTACGGACATAGCCCGCCAGCAGTGACCAAAGAAAGGCCAATATCAAATAGTATCCCGCCAGTACCGCAAACCACCAGCTGCGGTTCTGATACCAAAACAGCAGCTGCATAGCAATATAGACCAGGTTTGTACACACCGACAGATACATATTGCTTCGGATCCGAAATCCATCATCGGTAATATAGCGGTTTCCCCAGGGATTCTCGTATGCCTTCCGTTTCAGCTCCACAAGCCGCTTAGGCAGAACCACTGCGCAAAACGCTGTCAGTGTACACAGGGTGTAAAACGCCGCCACATAAACGGCATAAGCCACTACGGTGTTTTCCCAACCCTTGATGAAAACCAGCAGCAACAGAACCGCACTGGTAGCCGTTAAGATCACCAGCAGCCAGACCGGCGGAAACATCAGCTGTCTCCCAAACTTTTTCCAGTCCATATTTAGCCCCTCTTGAACCGCACCGTGAAGGTACTGCCCTCGCCAATGACACTTCTTACATGGATCTCACCGCTGAGGATATCCACCACCCGCTTTACCAGCGCCAGGCCCATACCATTGCCTTGGGTGGCGTGGGAGGTATCCCCCTGATAGAATTTTTCAAAAATATGTTTTCCCACTTCCGGGGTCATTCCGCAGCCGGTATCGCTGACAGAAATGGTCACTTGGGTCTCATCCGCCTGCAATCTGACACCGATGGTACCCCCATCGGGGGTAAACTTCACCGCATTGGAGATCAAATTATTCCAGACAAGGCTCAGCAGCTCCCCGTCAGAACGGATCCATACATCTTCCTGAATATCCGTTTCAATGTTGAGATCTTTCTGCTCCCAAATATCCTCAAATTGCAAAAGGCATTCCCGCAGCTGCTCTCCCAGATCGAATTCCTCCAGCTGGGGGAAAAACTGCTGGTTTTCCAGCTTGTTCAGCTTCAGAATATTGGTGATCAGCTGGGCCATCCGGCGGGCAGCATCGGAGATAGCTTTGGCATACTCGTTTTTTTCCGCCTCAGTGATGCCGGGCCGCTGGAGCATCGTGGCGTAATTGCCCATGATCGCCAGCGGGGTCTTCATTTCGTGGGACACGTTGGCAATGAAGTCGGTACGCAGGGTTTCAGTTCCGGAGAGCTCCTGGGCCATCTTATTGATGGCATCGGCGATCTGATTAAATCCTTCCACACCGGCACCCCGGATGGGACGGATACGCACTGAAAAATCTCCCTGCATAATTCTCTGGGCAGCCTCCGTGATGATCCGCACCGGGCGGTCCACCATATTCCTGCGGCGGATATAGTCGATCGTTCCGAAAATAAAGGTAATGAGGATCACATTGCCAAAGGTCAGCTTCGCCGCAGCGGCAATGTTCTCCGGGGTAAACACCAACCCCATAGAATCTGCCAGAATATTCACAAACAGCAGCATACAGCAGGTGACCGCAAAGGCAACCACCAGAAAGAATACCACATAATTATTGACAGCCTTCAGTACCTGCCGAAATCCCGGCTTTTTCATTTGACCACCGCCTTGTAGCCCAGACCGTGAACGGTCTTGATCTCAAAATCTCCGCAATCGGCAAGCTTGCTTCTGAGCTTGGTCATATACACATCCACAGCCCGGGGAGCGGTATCCGTATCCGCATCCCAGAATTCATCCATCAGCTGCTGCCGGGTAAAGGTCTTTTTGGGATAACTCAGAAGCTTGTAAAGGATGTTAAATTCCCGGTTTGTCAGACTGATCTCCTCACCGGCAAGCATTGCGGTGTGTTCGTCCGCATCCATCGTAAAGTTCCCCACCTCCAGCTTCCGGGAGGTAGCGATCTTCGCCCGGCGCAGCAGTGCGCCGATCCGCAAAAACAGCTCGTCCAGATCAATGGGCTTGACCATATAATCATCCACACCAATCCGGTAGCCCCGCTGCTTGGCAGCAAAATCATCCCGGGCGGTCATAAATAAAATGGGGATATTCTCGTTCAGGCTGCGGACGGTCCTGGCAAATTCAAAGCCATCGATCCCGGGCATCATAATATCGGACACGATCAAATCAAACATCGTGCCGTACATAGCATCATAGGCGTCGTTGGCGTCCAGACAGCCGGTGGCCTCATAGCCGCTGCTGTTCAAAAAAGCGCATACGCTGCGGTTCAAGTCCCTGTCATCCTCCACGACCAAAATCTTAAACATACGATTTCCTCCGTGGCAATTTTCCATTTTGATTATCATATCAGCCAAATGTTAAGGTTTTGTTTGCGTTTGTAAAAAAATGCAAAAAACGGAGCCAGCGCTCCGTTTTTTTGATTACAGAAGCTTTTCGCTAAGCTTCAGGATCTGGGGCGCGTACTTTTTCTTTCGGCTGCCCAGGATCCTCTTGTAAATGGGGTAGGTGCTCAGTGCCATAGCCATACCCACAACACCCACAGCAACACCGGGCACCACAGCGCTTGCCAGACCGATGATGGTACCGATGTCGGTCATTACAAGGCTCATACCCGCACCCATAACAACAGCGCCTACAGTTCCGTATGTGTATCCGAAAACATTGGCAGGACGCTTGACCTTGGCATCCAGCGTCTTCAGTTCATCCAGTTCGGTGTGCTGTTTTTCTGTGTACTGGGTACGGATCTTCTGTACCAAAAATTCCTGATCATTACTGCTCATCTTTATCTCTCCTTAATATTTCTCAGCATTGCGGTTTAATCTTTCCTTAGCTTCTCCTACGCTTTCGCCCTCTTTGGCAAACAGTACCTCTACGCACTTATCTGTGAGCTTACCAAAGCCCTCAACGATCCTGTTTTCCAGTTTTTTGTAGCCTTCCACCACACCGGTCTCGATCTTCTTATAACCCTTTACCACACCCTCGGCAGCAATTCCGGCAACCTCTGCCATTGCCTCTGGGGTGATATCAGACACATCATGTTCCCAGGCCTTCATTTCCAGTTCCGGATCACTCATATTGTCATCTCCTTTGCTTTGATTTATGGCCCGATTATACCCATCCCGGATTTCCAAAATACTTATAAAATGTTTGCGAAATATTAATTTCATCTATTTAAAAAGGACACCATCCAGGGTGGCCACATAGGGATTTATACGCTCCAAACCGGATCACTTCCCCAATACTGCGTTAAAATGCCACGGCAGGCGTCAGCCTTGCCGTGGCATTTTATCTTATCTTGAGAAAAAATCTCTCATTTTGGAGTGCGTTGTAGTTTTGAATAGAAGATTTTTCTTGGCGGCAGTCACCGGCAACCACAGAAATACTTGATGTGTTTCAAGGGTTGCGGGGGATGCTGCAGAGGAAAAGATTCATTCAAAACCGTGTGAATCCCTATGTGAGGCCGCCCCATGGTGTCCTTTTTATAGAGATGGTATATTTTAGTTTTCTTCGCTTACATAAGGCAGATCTGCATCGCCGCCGTTACGGACATTGAGACCCTTGCCAAAGAGCTTGACTGCAGAAGCATTCTCAAAGCCGCAAGTCACCTCGCCACCGTTTTCCACATCGATAGCGTGCTTTGCACTGCCACTGACGGTCAAAGCGTGGTCGCTATTTACGGTGTTGGTGATGTTCAGTGTGCCCTTGACCTTGATGCCGTATCTGCCGGAACCGGAAACGGTTACGTTGTCCAGATTCACAGTGGTATCATTCATCACATAGATACCGTCACCCTTGACCATATCCTCAATAACCACGCTCTTGGCGGTTGTGGTACCCTCGTAATTGAAGATGCCGCAAGCTTTATTGTCGATGGTATGGACAGTATTCTTGTTACCTGCCAACTGAACATTAGTAAGAACCACATTGCCGCCGTTGTTGGAAACAATATGTGCGGTATTCTTGCCTGCGGCTAGGGTGATCTTGGCATTTTCGGATGCGCCCTTAACGGTGAAGGTACCGCCAATGACACGGATCATACTGCCAAGCTGGGAATCCGTTGCGGTGATGGTAACCGCTTTATTTGCCGTGATGGTCACATCGGTATCAATTACCAGCCAGGAGGAAAGGTCCAGATCCTTCTCCAGGGTGATGGTGTCCGCACCTCTTGTTTTTCTCGCCGCAGCGAGGGCAGCCTCCAGGCATCCGTAACCCTGGCCATTCATAGTCAAATGAGGCTCAGCGATGGTAAAGCTCTTGGTTGCGGTAGCGCCGCCGCAGGTGATGGATGCGGTACCGGTGCCAACGCCTGTGTTATTGGCATAAGCAATATCCAGCTTGCCGCCGAACCAGTCGCCGCTATAGGTGACCTTGGCAGGCTTAACCGGATTGCCGCCGAAAATGGAATTGCCCTCTACCACCAGGGTTGCAGATGCTGTGCAGCTATTATCGATACAGTTCTGGGTAATGACCGCACCGGATGCGCTGTAGGTGTGGTAGTGGATATGGTCTGCGGCACTGGTAGAGCCCATAATGATCTGCATAGCCCAATCCTGTGCCTTCACGTTGTTTTTATACTTGCTGTAGGCAGTGGAATCCGCATACACCAGGTGAGATACTTCCGTGCCGGACAGAGTTTCATGACGGCTGTGGGCATAGACAGAAGTGTCATTGCCGTCATAGCTATAGGTAATGTTCGCACCGCCGTGCAGCGTCAGCACCACATTGCCGTTGACGTAGTAATTTGTGGTCCAGCCACTGTCATAGTTGTTGTAGCAGCCGCCGTAAACACGGCGGGTAATGGTACCGCCGGTGATATCCACTGCCACATCGCCGGTCATAGAGTTGCTCTCACAACCGCCGAAAACCTGCTCTATAGCACCGCCGGAGATCAGCACCTTTGTGTCGCCAGTCAATACACCATCACGGTTGCCGCCATAAATACTCACAGCCGTACCGCCGGAAACAATCACATCGGTGCCACCCTTGATGATACCTTCCCCTGTTCCCAGATTGCCGCCATAAACATAATTTGCCTGCGCCTGGTCAGCAAAGACCGTAGTGACAGTTCCGCCAGTGGTTGTGCTGTTTCCATTGGCTAAGTTATTGCCGCCATAGACGCAATATGTATGAGCGTGGTCAGTTGCATCGATATCAGCGTTGACGTTGCCACCTACGTACAAGTAGCTATCGCCGGTGACACCGTAATTATAGCCGCCGCCAAAAATCTTGTAATATGTACCGGACAACACAGTCAGATTGGTAGAGGCAACATTCTTGTTGTTCGCACCGCCGTAGATATTGATGGTGTTGGTCATAGTTATGCCTTCACCCATCGTCACCGTGTAGCCATTACATACAACAGAAGCGGCATCTTTAAATGTCAGGGTAATATTCTCGAAGGTGATATGGTCACCCAAATGCACACTACCGGTCAGTCCGGTAAAGTCCAGCTCGCCGCCGGTGATGGTGACGGTCTTGTTGTGGGCACCAAGTGCCTTCGTCACAGCTACCGTACCATCGACCACGATGGTACCACCGTCAGCCACCTGTGCCAGCGCATCGGACAAAGCGCCGTCTGCGGACAGGGTAACGGTCTCCTCTGCCGCATAAGCTGCCGTACTCAGCATCGCCAAGACGACGACCAGCGCCATAGTCACGATTAAAGAAATCGCTTTTCTCATAGTTTTTCTCCTTATCAAATCGCCATTGCGGGATATGCCAAAACGCTTCCCAAACGATTATCCATTTGTTTTTGGTCTGCCGCACCTGTTTCAAGGATTTCCTTGTCAGCTACGGCTGCCAACACTTTTTCTTGCCCCACTCCGGGAACGGTCGGAAGACCGTTCCCGGCAGCTTTTCAGGAAGGGATTTCCACAGGAGCTGCGTCTTTGCGCTGTGTTTCGATCACCACATCCATACCCTCGTCCAGAACTGTGATATACAGCACCGTCTCCGTACAGTAGTAATAGTCGGTGATCACGATCTTGGCTGCTCCGGTACCGGAGAAGGTCAGTATGCCCTGGGTCCAGTCGGCAGTGTTCGCAGCATACGTACCGCCAGCGGTGCTTTCTTCGCCCACGGGAGATACGAACACCTGAACATTATCGGTGTCGATCGCCACCTCCAGATCTGCCACTGCGGCAAACAGCTCGCCGATGGTCACGGCAGTGCCGGTAATGTAGCTTTCCGCACCAATGGAATCGAACTTAACTACGGAATCTGCCACCTCTCTGCCCAGGATGGTCACACCGTCAAAGGGATTGGGTGTGCCGTCGTCATAGATCGGTACATGGTTAACTCCCCAGCCGTAGCCGGTAAACAGCTGATTGAAGGGCAGGTAGATGCGCTGATTATTCTCCTTCAGAACCGTTTCACCGTTGACCTCTTCTGTTCCGGCACTTTCGTGGGTGTGCTGAACCAGTGTCTCTCCGGACTTAACGATGTGGTAGCAAGTATCGGTAGGCGTCTTGCCGTCCATCAGAATGAAGTTGCCGGCCTTGGTCCAGTTGCCGTTGGCATCCTGAATCTCAGATACATCCTGAATCTGTGTCAGACGGCTGAACTGGTGGTCGTGGGTATAGGATGCCAGGGAGTTGGCAACCAGCTCACAGTAGTAGTAATCGTTCCACTCACCAAAGTGAACCGTACAGCCCTCTGCGTGGAACTTCTCGGTTTCAGGATAGGTCCTGCCATTTTCATCGGTGTACATATTCTTGTTGGTGCCCACCAGCATACCGCTGTAACGGTACCAGTAGTACTGATAGTTACCGCAGACATCGTTATATACATCGATCTGAGCTGCCACGTGGCAGTTGGTCATATTGACATGACCCGCTCCACGGAACATACCTACCAGACCGCCGCAGGCAACATCCCAAGAGCCCCACAGAGCGGTGATCTTGTTGGTGTTGTCGATGGTGATGTTCTCGAAGGTCAGCTTGTAGGTGTCGGGATCGTCGGAATTGCCGCCGATACCCACGATACCGCCGTTACCGGTGTTGTACACACGGGGATTGCAGTTGGTAATGGCAATGTTTTTAAATTCGGAATTTACCGCAAAGGCTGCGATAACACCGGTGGGCGTGTGCTCACCGTCGGAGGAGAAGTTGTCCACCCTCAGGTTTTCGATCTTGCCGCCCACCACGTAGCCGAACAGGCCCATAGCGTCGCTGTAGTAGTTGCCGCTGTAATCGCCCTTGATCTCCCAGGTGTTCTGGTAGAAGTTGGAGATGGTGTGACCCTGGCCGTCGAAGGTTCCCTCAAAGGAATAGACGGTGCTGTAAAGGTCACCGGTGGTACCGTCAGCGTTCATATCCTCGGTGTAGTAGTAGCCGATGGGGTGGAAGATCTTGCCGGTGTTATTTCTTTCGGCATCGTTAAGATCGATATCGCCGATCAGCTTGACCGTCTTGCCGGAGAAAGAATCCCGTTCAATGCCCTCTGCCATACCGCCCACGATGGCACCGAAGGCTGCC